>JBGSME010001129.1:0-7628 GCA_041740335.1 Bryobacteraceae bacterium
TAGGCGACATCGAGAAGCATGCTATCGGGCAGTTCGTATTGGAGGTTGAGGTTCCACTGGACGCTATAGGGTACGCGGTCAAAGCGCATGTTCCCGTTCACGCTCTGCCCGGCGAAGGTGCGCAGGCCGTTCGCGCCGTTCTCCGGGGCGTTGAATCCGTTGGGGAAGGGATCGCTGAGGGAGATCGCAGGCGTACGGCCGCCGTCAACCGATGACACGATGGGCGTAATCGCGTTGAAGCCGAGAGCGCCGGCGTTGGTGGCGTTCGGCCCGAAGCCGGTGGTAGGCGCATAGAACATGCCGGCTCCGGTGCGGAGAACGAGCCGGTTGGCGAGCTTGTAGGCGAGCCCGACGCGCGGCGCGAAGTTGTTCTTGTCGAGATCCTTGATACCGCGCGGCGCACCGGGGGTGCGGGCTCCGGCAAAGACGAGACCGCCGAGGAAGGGATCGAAGCCGGGCGCCTGGATCGGATTGCGGGCCTGAAGGTCAAACCAGGAGGCGCGATCGAAACGTTCGGTCTGCGGAAAATCGGCATCCCAGCGGAGGCCGAGATTGAGTGTAAGGCGATCCGACACGCGCCAGTCATCCTGCACATATACCGCGGTGTACTTGACCTGAAGCCCGAGGACCGGCTCGGTGCGCATCTGGCCGCCGCCGGGCAGGCCGAGTAACATGGAGGCAATGGCGTCGCCACCGCCGGCCCGGTTGAAGATACGCCTGGTGAATCCATCGTTGAAGTTATAACTTCCGTTGGGATTGTTGGGACGGAAGTTAGAGACCCGGTTCAGGCGATGGGTGCCGCCAAGCTTGATCGTGTGCGTGCCGATGAGGCGGGCAGCATCGCCGGACCATGTGTGGGTTTCGAACTTATTGCCGATGATGTAGCTGCCGGCGGGCCCAAGGGCGCTATATCCGGTGACAGCCACCGACGGGAAGATGGCGAACTGCGAGGCGGCCTCGACGGCGGCGGGCAAACCGAGTTCGGTGGATGTGATGGTATTGTCGAGCGGGCCTCGCGGATTGGCGTGGTAGGAGTAACCGTAGTTGCCATGGAGAATCCAGCTTCCGGCGACGTAGGAATCGTCAATCGTGCCGCTGCGGTTGCGAGCACCGGTAAAGCCGGGGCTACCGGTGGCGGGGTTCCCGAAGTGATTCGCCTGATTGGTCGTCGAGTTCTCCCAGGAGAACCGTCCGAAGAGATTCTGCCGGTCAGAGATGCGGCGATCGATCTTGAAGGAGACGTTGTTGCGCGCGGTATTGGAACCGGCCTGGGAGAAGAAGTTATTGATATTTCCGGGGCGATTCGGCGTGGGATAAAAGGAGATGAACTTCTGGCCGACGGGATTCGCGCGGGCGGCGGGAATCCGGTTGCCGGCAAAGGGCTGGCGGGTACCGGCGGCATTGATGGTGGCGGGATCGTAGATGAGATTCGAGATGCCGGAGAAGTCGCCCTGACGCATCTGCGCGGTGGGCACGCTGAAGGTGGCCTCGCCCGGATTCACCTGGCGGATGCCTTCGTAGTTGACAAAGAAGAACGTAGTTTGGCGCGAAGGGGTGAGCGGCCCGCCGGCCGTGAAGCCGAACTGGTTGTAGCGGAACGCGGCCTTATTGCGTCCGTTGAGATTGTTGAAGAAACCGTTGGCGTCGAGAGAGTTGTTGCGAAGGAACTCGTAAACGACGCCGTGAAAGTCACTGGAGCCGGAACGATGGACCATATTGACGACGGCTCCGCCCGTGCGGCCATATTCGGCCGACATCGAGTTTGTCTGGACGCGGAACTCCTGCAGGGCGTCTGGAGAGGGAACGTACGCGGGCTGATTGTAACCCATGACTTCCTGCGGCGAGCCATCGAGCATGACCGCGGTGGAGACGTTGCGGCCACCGTTGGCCGAGAAGCCGACCGCGGTAATGCTGCCGCCACCCTGGCCGCCGTTGTTGAACGAAGTGTTGCTATTGATGCCTGGCGTGAGCGCGACCAACTGGAGCGCATTGCGTCCGTTCAGTGGAAGGTTCTCACTCGTGATCGAGTTGACGACTTCGCCGAGGGTGGAACTGACGGTTTCAAGGAGCGGCGTTTCGGCGGAGACCTGAACAGTCTCTGTGAGTGCGCCGATCTCGAGCGGGACGTTGATCTCGGCGATCTGCGCTACCTGGAGAATGAGTCCGTCGCGAGTGAATTTCTTGAAGCCGGAGGCTTCCACATGGAGGTTATAGCGGCCTGGGGGGATCTGCTGGAAGACGTAGGCACCAGAGTCGTTGCTGCGGGTTTCCCAGGGACGATTTTGGGCGAGGTTGGTGAGGGTGAGTTGGGCCTGTGCGACGACGGCGCCGGAGGAATCCTGGACGACGCCACGGACCGAAGCGAATTGAGTCTGGGCGTGAGCGAAGGACGCGGTGAGCACTGCAGCGAGCGATAGGCGGATCCTGTTGGCGGACAGACGTGGACGCATGGGCTTTCCTTTATAAATTTTAATAAGTTTAGTTTATAACACTTTATAAACCAGTGAGAGCAGGAGGCACCAACTGGGTTCGCCGCAGGGCGGCGCGGGGCAGGATTTGCGCAGCTATCTGTCTTTCATTGTTGGACATGCGGGTAAGAGAAGGAGTTCGACGATTGGGCTCGATCCCAGCAAAACGGCGTCTTCCCGGCCCGGGAGCCGGTCCCGCTGTTGGTAGCGGAGGAGGCAGTTGTTGGCGAGAATTCCGGAACGTCGTCGCATCTTGGCAAGAGTATGACTGGGGGGGATCGGCCTGCGCAAACACGATCCTCGAAAAGCATAGCGGGGAAAGGCGTTGAGGATTTCGATCGGTTGGGAATGAACCTCGTGCCTGGCTGAGAACGGCTTTTTTCGGGGCGGGTAGCTGTGATAAGCTGAGGGAGACCAATAGTTCCTTTCGTTTGCGGAGAGGTGGCTGAGTGGTCGAAAGCAGCGGTTTGCTAAACCGTCGTAGGCCTTTAAAGTCTACCGAGGGTTCGAATCCCTCCCTCTCCGCCATAATTCTATAACCAACTTCCTTTGAATACGATAGAAGCGCTGCTACGCTCTTGGTGTCGGTAAAACGCGAAAAATAGACACCAAGGAGCCAGCCATGGCAGCAGTCAAACGGGTGCGGATCATCAAGAAAGTTCGGGAGGGGAGCGGAGTGTGGCGATTCGTCTCGGTGGAGAAGAAGGCCAAGGGATTCGTCTGGGACGACCGGCCCGGCTACTATTTCCTCGAGTGGTGGGAGGGACGGAAGCGCCGCCGCCAGTTGGCTGGCGAGACGCCGAGCGAGGCGATGGAAAGCCACCGGCGGAAACGGCACGAACTGGTTGGCCAGTCGATTCTGGAGAAGTCCAAAACCGCACCGGAGCCGCAAGCGCCGGTTTCGGCGGAATCGCCGGTTGCCTTGGCGGGGGCGATCGACGTGTTCCTTCAGCATGTTCGCGTACACTCGCCGGATAAACCACGGACGGCACGACGATACAAGACCGTCCTCGATCATGTCGCTCGGATCATGGGATCGGGCCGGGCAGTCGATTCGATCAAGCGACCCGATATCGACGACTACAAACTGATGCGAAGCCGTGAGGGTAGCAAGCAACACAACAACCGCCCGATCACGGCGCGTACGATCAACTACGAAATCGCGGTGCTGCGCACCTTCTTCTATTTCCTGATTCGCGAGCGCAACGTTGCAACCGAGAACCCGTGCGCGAACTTCAAGCTCCTGAAAGACCCACGAACGAAAGCGAAGCGGCGTCCACCGACCTACAAGCAGGCAGAGATCGACCGGCTCCTTGCGGAGTGCGACGAATTCGAGCGGACGGTCTTGGGAACGTTCCTGTTAACCGGGATGCGCGAGGAAGAACTCTGTTTTCTCACCTGGGACGATATCGATCTTCAAGACTCAGAGACGGCAACCATTTGCGTGAGTGGTGAAGGCAAGGAAGGGTTTTCACCAAAGGACTACGAGGAACGACGGATCCCGATACCCGAGGAACTGGCCGAGATGTTGCGTGGCTTGCCACGCGAGTCGCGTTGGGTATTTCCGACCAAGAAAGGGAACAGGCAGACGCACCTGCTCCGCAAACTGAAAGAAATCGCGGCCGCCGCTGAAGTCGAAGGAGCTACGCTACATAAGTTCCGGCACACGTACGCCACTCGGCTTCTGGAGAGTGGCTGCGATATCGTGACCGTGCAGCGCCTGATGGGCCACAGTGATCTTGACACGACGCGCCAGTATCTGGATCCGGACGAGGAACTGAAGCGAAAGGCTGTAGGGAAGTTGTCCTTGAAACCGAAATCATGATGGCGCGGGAAGTCGGTTTGCGATTCAGCTACATCGCTGTACAACGGGCACTGTGGGTGCGGGCAATTCACTCGCCCCTGCCCAGCAACGCCACTACCGGAGGTCATGGGATGAGACGCTTCGACAACAACGCGGTCGTTCGAACACAATCAGACGACATACTCGATCAACTGAAACGGTACGGAAGCCTGTTGACGGCGAAAGAACTGGGCAAGCTGCTTGCCGTCAGCCCAAAGACGCTATACAGCTACGTGTCGCGCAATATGATTCCGTATTACAAGATCGAGGCGAATGTCCGGTTCAGCGGCAAAGATGTCGCGGAGTGGCTGCGTCGCCATGGGGCGCATTGAGCCGGGACATTCGACGTACTCAAAAGATCAGAGAGTGCCGACGATTTCAACGGCCCTCGCCATAGCGGTGTCGTATCCCACAGAGGCGCGGGTGAGCGGAGCATGAATCTCGACGGCGGGCGCCATTCCGACGCCATCGAGATTCCGCCCCTCTGCCGTGAACCAGCCGAAGACGGGCAGGCGGACCCAGTAGCCGCTACCAGCCTTGAAGTTCGCAGCGCCGAGCACATTGCCGCGGGTCTTGGTGCCGATCAGGGTAGCCAGACGCTGCTCGGCGGCGAAGGCCGCGACGATCTCGGCGGCGCTGTTGGTCCATTCGTTCACCAGGATCGCGGTGCGGGCGTGGAAGGGTTGCGGACCGAGTCCCTGCGTCATCAGCATCACGGACTTGTCGCGAAAGGCGAACCGAACAAGTGTGGCGATCAGGGCGGCATTGTTGGCCGGCATCGGCACTCGCGGCAGTTCTTCAGATTTGTAACCGGCTCGCAGGCGTTGCGGAGTGAGGCTGTGGCCGATTGGGCGGATATCCGGACAGAGGTAGCTGGCGAGCCGGGCGAAGCCGAGGCTGCCTCCGATGTTGCCCCGGAGGTCGACGATCAAGCGGCGGCATCCCTGTTGCTTCAGGTCAGCCATCGCAGCGTCCAGTGCTTTCGTGAAGCCCATCCCGAATGAACCGGGAAAATATGGGATCTTGAGCAATCCGACGTCCGGAGGCAGGACGCGCCAGATTGGGCTCTTAGGCTCGACGATCGGTGGACGTCGGTTGGTCCCCTTTCGTTGGGGCACATCGATATTGACCGAGACAGCATCGCCGGAGCCATTCTGGCGGATGGCAAGAGTGTGCCGTCGGCCAATGGCGAAGAGTGGCGGATCAGGGGGGCGGGTGTCGACGCCGTCGATGGACTCGAGGACATCGCCCGGCTTGATGCCCGCGCGATCCGCGGGTCCCTCCTCGAAGACGTCCAGAAACATCCATCGAGGGCCGCCATCGAGAGCGGCTTCTCTCACGGTCCCGTTGATCGTGTGCTGCGGAGGGAAGTCCTTCGGCTGCGAATGATAGAAGGCTGTGTGGCTGGTGCTGAGATTCAAGAGCAGCTCGCGGACTCCCGATTCGAATTCGGGGATCCCCACCCTGAGCAAGTCGGGTGCCCGAGTGTCCACTTGCCGGAGCCACGCAGCGTAGTCGACGCCGCCGATGTTGATGTGATGGGCGAGGACGAGCCTCTTGATCGTGACCAGAATCTTGGTGCGTTCTGTTGGTGTCAGCATCGAGGTGCCTCAACGACTTGTCACGACGACGGCGCGGTCGGGCAGACCTTCGGCGACGAAACCTGCCCAATGATACGGCACCGCGCGGCTCTGGAAGGTGCGGAGCATATCGCGCTTCGCCAAGGCCAGCGCCTCCGGCACAGGCTTATTTGCTGCGAGATGCGCGTAGAATCGCTTCACCAAATACAGTGACGAATCGTCGGCGACGGGCCAAAGAGTCGAGACGACGCTCCGTGCCCCAGCGAGCATGAATGCCCGGGACAGGCTGGCGATTCCGTCTTGACCTTGGAGTGGCCCAGCGGCGGAGTCGCAGGATGACAAGACCACGAGATCTGCATCGAGCCGTAACTGTGCGATCTCGGCAGCCTGCAGGAAGCCGTCCTCGCCTTCGCTTGGCGAGCTTAACAAGACCAAGGCAGCACGGTCGGGATACGCGGGATCGGCGAAGCCGTGCGCGGCAATGTGAATGATCCGATGAGTCGGTGCAACCGTTCGCTTGAACGCAACCTCGGTTGCTCCCTTCCCGCCGAGAACCTTTGCGGATCGTTTGCCCAGCGCGGCACGTGCCAGACGGATCTCGTCCATTGATGATGGCAGGTCAGCAAAGCCTCGGCGATCGGATTCGTGCAACAGACCCGCCCGGGTCAATCCGCTTTGGCTGTATGGAACACCGCCAACTCCTAGGAACTCGACGGGCGCATGATCCTGGCGTTGTTGGCGAGCCAGCAGAGAGAGACTCGTAACGGAGGGCGCGTAGCTGACCAACTTTGTCTCGATGACAAACCGCCCTGTCGGGTCTCGTAGAGCGCCGAACGGAACCAAATGTAGCCGTCCGTCCCGCACGATGATCAGGCGCCGGGCCGTCCCCACTTCAGTCACGGGGCCAAGGAGAGCCGCATAGAGCCGACGGGCTTCGGTCTTCTCCGCGAGCTTGGCTCTGACAGTTTTCAAGTAGGCCGTAGTCAGCGACTCAATTCGGTCGCGACTTGGCAAGGCCACGAGACGAACCGCGTCGCGCGTGATCACGAGACAGTATGATCGCGGGTCAGCAAGCACGTACTCGAGGACGACCGACGCCGGCGGCAACGTCCGCTGCACTTCAACGAGACGTGCCGTTGAGCGCGCCTGACTCTTGAAAATGCTCAGACCCGGTGCCGTCCATCGCGACTGTTCTGCCGCAAAGATCTGGTCTCTGAGCGCTCGGGCTTCGGATGCGGATTGAGCGGCCATCAGCTTCAGCCGGACTTCCGATATCTGGCGTTGGCTTCCCTGCGTTTCAGAGGAGGCAACAGCGCCAACCATGAGGGTATCGCCCACGACGCGGCCACGAACCTGTTCAACGATCTCGTACGCCTTTCCCGGGTCATTGAGGTGCTCCGCCACCAACGCGAAATGGTCGGCGAATAGATCACTGGACGCGCGAATCAACGCTGTTTTCTCAAGGATGGTTCCGGCGTTTCCGATAAGGGAATCGACGAAGACCTCGGCGAGATCGTAGGTGCGGCTTGCTTCATCGACGCGTCCTCTCGCCACCTGCAGTTCGGCCAAAGCTCGGAGACGCTGGGGCACTGCCCACAGATTTCCGCTCTTTCGCGTGGCATCGGCGGCGAGTCGGGCGGAAATCTCCGCGTTCTCCAAATCTCCTGTGCCGCGATAGGTGTCTGACTCCATGGCCCGTGCCTCGGCGACGACGCGAATGAGCCCGGCGGGCTCGGC
>JBGSME010001130.1:0-2222 GCA_041740335.1 Bryobacteraceae bacterium
CTCTGTGTCTCTGTGGTGAGGGGTTAAGGTTTAAAGATCTGGATTCAACAAAGGAGAAATCGCAATGAAAGGCAAACATTGGGCAATTGCAGCACTGGTCATCGTGATAGCTGCACTGGCGGGCTACTTCTTCCTGCTTCCCTCTCGCGAAGAGCCGCCACCGCCCACCGTGGCCATTGCCCCCCCACCTCAGGCGGCACCGGCTACACCGGTGCCACCGGCACAAGCGCCGGTACCCGCCGCAGTACCCGAACCTCCGGCGATTCTTCACCCAATTGAAGCCATCCCGTCGGAAGAGCCGCTACCCGAACTGGGAACGAGCGACGCGCCGTTCCGCAAGGCGCTGGGCGACGTAATCGGCAAGAAGGGGTTGGCCCTGGTGCTTTCCGAGGAGCTCATCTATCACATTGTCGTCACCGTGGATAACCTGCCGCGGAAGCACCTGTCAGCAAACGTCGTCCCGCTCAAGCGCGCGGAAGGATCATTCATCACCGAGGGAAAGGATGAAACCCTGACGATCGGAGCCGGCAATGCAGCGCGCTATTCCGTTTACGCCACGGCCACCAAGGCTGTCGACAGTGCGAAGCTGGTGGCTGTGTATCGGCGCTTCTACCCGCTTTTCGAGCGCGCCTACCACGAGCTCGGCTATCCGAATGCTCATTTCAACGACCGGCTTGTCGAGGCCATCGACGACCTGCTCGCTGCGCCCGACCTTGAAGGCCCCGTCAGACTGGCGCAGCCGAAAATCCTTTACGAATACGCCGACCCTGACCTCGAAGGCCGCTCCGCCGGCCAGAAGATCATGATGCGTATCGGTCGGGCCAACGCCGTCTTATTCAAGGACAAACTTCGCGAAATCCGCCAGTTGGTGGCAAGCAACCCGGGCACTCGCTGAAACGGTTCACTCCGCTCCCGACAAGTCTTTGAGCGAACACGTGTTTCATGTATTCTGTCGCCCCTTTGGTGGCGCATTTTCGTCGATCGGAACAGCGTTCAATGATCGCCGGGAATTCAAGCGCTCTGAAACCTTTGAAACACCTCAAGAATTCCCTGACCTACCTCACAAGGAACAGCCATGCACCTGATCAAGAAACTGCTGTGCGCCGTCATCCCCCTGTCGATTGCCCTGTCCATGCCGGCAATGGCGCGCGAATGGGCTGAAATCAAGAGCTCCGGCACCCTTATCGCGGCCACCGAAGGCGCGTTCGCTCCGTTCAACTATTACGAAGGCAAGAAACTCACCGGCTATGAAGTCGACGTCGCCGAAGCCATCGCCAAGAAGATGGGGCTGAAGCTCGAATGGCGCGTGGTGCCGTTCGACGCGCAACTCGCCGCCGTCAGCCAGGACCGCTACGACTTCGCCATTGCTTCCCATGGCTACACAGAGGACCGCGCCAAGGCCGTCGATTTCGCCAACCCGCACTATTGCACCGGCGGCCAGATCGCCGCACCCAAGGATGGCGCACTGACCGCCGCGGCGCTCAAGGGCAAAACCGTGGGCGTGCAGCTGGCGACCAGTTACTTCGACGCCGCCAAGAAGATCGAGGGCGTCAAGGACGTGAAAACGTACAAGTCCGACCCCGAAGCCTTCTCCGCACTGCGCGCCAAGAAAATCGACGCCTGGATCTCCGACAAGTTCACCGTCATGGAAACGCTCAAGAAAAACCCGAAGGCCGGCATCGTCAGCGGTGAGCAGGTGTTCGTCGAGCGCGTCTCGCTGATCATGCGCAAGAACAACAAGGAGTTCATGGACCAGATCAACACGACGATCGCCGCGCTGATCAGCGACGGAACCTTCGCCACGATCTCCAAGAAATACTTCAACTCGGACATTACCTGCAAGTAACAGGGTAGCGGCGAAACCATGAACTGGACGAAGCGAAATCCCGGCTGGACGATGTTCGGCGCCATGATCGGCCTGCTGGTCTTTCTCTGGGGACTGGCGATTCCGCTTTCGTCGGCGCCGGAGCCCATCGGTCCGGCCGCCGAACAGTTCGCCGAAGGCGCGCGCATCACGGTGTGGCTGACGCTGATTGCCGGATCGGCGGGAGTGTTTCTCGGCGTGCTCGGCGGCTTGGGCAAGCTCTCGAAGATCCTGCCGATACGCTGGCTCTGCGACTTCTACGTGTGGCTGATCCGCGGTACGCCCTTGCTGTTGCAGATTCTCTTCGTCTGGCTGGTCGTTCCGACGTTCATGCCCAAGGGCGTCGAACTCTCGGACT
>JBGSME010001131.1:0-5959 GCA_041740335.1 Bryobacteraceae bacterium
CCGATTCCTTTCGCTGGCCTTACTATATCGGCGTGATCCTGCAAGCCCGCGGTGATTACCGCGCCGCCATTGACTTCTTTCGCCTCACGCTGCAGCGAAAGCCGGACGACACCCCTACCTTGCTCCGTCTCGCGGATTCTCTCAGAGCCGCCGAGGACTGGAAAGCCGCCGAGGAGACTTACGGAAAGCTCCTCGACAGCACTGCTTCGGCCCGCGCCCACTACGGCCTCGGGCGTATTTACGCCGCCAGTGGACTCACCGCCAAAGCCGTGGATCACCTCCATCGCGCTTGTGGGCGCTTCTCGAAATACGGCGACGCCCGCCGCGCACTAGTCGAGATCTACCGCCAGCAGGGCGATTCAGCCCGTGTGCAAGAACAGGTCGCACTCCTCAACATCAGCGCCGATCAGACCCCAGCCGGCACCGATCCCCTACTGGAGCAAGTGCGCGATCTCGATCAATCCGCTTCAGGCATTGCCGCGTCCGGTATGCGCCTCCTCGATTCGGGCCTACCCAAGGCCGCGCTGCGCGAACTCAACGCCGCCGTCGAGATGGATCCGCGCGATCTGGGCGCACACCTCCACTCGATCGCCGCCTACCAACGGTTAGACAATATCGAGAGCGCCCGCGCTCACTACCAATCGGCCATCGCCATCAGTCCCGACGAGCCTCTCGCGTATCTTTATTACGCCCGTGGCCTTTCCCGGCATGGACGATTCGAAGAGGCTATTCCCATACTCAACAAGCTCACTGCCCTCGATCCCGGCAACGCCGAAGCCTGGGCACTTCTCGGTGACGCATCTCTCGCCTCACGACGTCCGGAGGACGCCGAGAATCACTATCAGCAGGCCTATAAGCTGAACCCGGATTCCCCAGCCGCCAATAACGGACTCGGCCTCGTCCGCTACGGACGACGGGATTTGTCCGCTGCCCTCCCGTTCCTGGTGAAAGCGCAAGAGTTGCCCGAGAGCCGCGTCTTGCCAGCCCTTGAGGCTCTGGCCGATTGCTACCTGGCCGCCGGCCAGGCTCCCGAGGCCATCCGCGCACTCCGCCATGCACGCACCGTCGCCACGATGCAGGGTCCGGACGCCGTAGCGGCCCGCATCAATGCCCGGCTGGCAAAGCTCGCTCCCTAACACTTCCTCGCTCCCTTGCTATCGCGAGGACTCATTCGGAGCCGTGACCGTAACCGGGCGGTTCGATCCCACGGCTCAGCCAGCAGCTAGACCGGGTTCCATAACGCCACGGAAATCGCCGCCACCCCCAGAAAGGTCCCAAACGGCAGTTCGAACGTCGACGCGTCTTTCTTCGCCCAGTAAATATATCCCAGCCCGGCCACCGTAGCCACGATTCCACCCACCATCAGCGTCGCCAGCGCACCCATCAATCCCAGAAACGCGCCGATCATGGCCACCATTTTCACGTCGCCGAATCCCAGCCCGTCCCGGTGACGGATCTTTCCATACGCCCACCCCATCGTCCACAGCGCTCCGCTGGTCAAAACCGCTCCCAGCCCCGCCTCCAACAGCGATCCCACCCACGGTGCGCCGCGCCATAACAGTTCGCCAATTCCCCCACGCAACGGTTCGAAAATCGCAAACGCCAGCCCGAGCACGATCCCGCCCTTGGTGAACTCGTCCGGCAACAGCCGCGTCTCCAGATCCGTGAAAACCATCCCCACCTGAAGAAACGCGAAAACCGCAAACTTGGCGGCCGCGCCCGTCATTCCCCATCGCCAGACCGCTACGCCGAATAACACCGCCACCAGCGCCTCCACCGCTGCGTATCTTACCGGGATCGACGTCCGGCAATGCCGGCAACGCCGCCCCGGCACCAACACCAAGTAGCTGAGCACCGGAATATTGTCGTACCACGCGATCCGATGACTGCACACCACGCAGTGGGAGCCCGGCAGCACCACCGACAAATCCCTGGGCCAGCGATATATGCACACGTTCAGAAAACTCCCCAGCAGCAATCCAACCAGAGCTGCCAGCGCTATTTCCATCGCGCGCAATCCCGATACACTTTCAGCGTTTCCTCCACCATCCGCGCCGCGGTGTAACGGTCCGCGAATCGCGCGTAGGCGGCATCGGTCAACCGCTTGGAGAGGTCTTCGTCGGCCGCCAGCCGCGACACCGCCGATTCCACCGACGCCACGTCGTTATCTACCAACAGACCCGTGACGCCGTCTTCGATCAACTCGGGCAATCCTCCAATACGGCTCGCCACTACCGGGACCCCCGCCGACATCGCCGATAACACCGCCGAGCCGAGCCCTTCGCTCTCGCTCAGATAGACAAACACCCGCGCGCCGGGAAGGCCTTCCGCCAAATCCCGGATGAAATGAATATTCAGCGACGTGTTTCGGAGCAGCGGACCGCCCTTTTTTTTGTCGCTGCTTTCTATCGCCACGATACGCCCGTCCCAGTCCAATCGCGGCAGCGGCTCAGCGCCGTCCGGCACCACATTGATTCGCGCAGGATCGACTCCTACCGCCACCATTCGCCGCTTCACATGCTCGGAGACGGCCAACAATCGCGCCGCCCTCCCGTATTTCCACCGCGACGCGAAGCCCTTACGCGGTCCGAATGCAACGCGCCTCGATACAACCAGTGGCGCACCCACCATGGGAATCATCCCTGTTACCGCCGCCATCATATGCGCCCGTCCCGTGTGCGCGTGAACCACCGACGCGCCCGCGCTCTCCATCAAAAGATTCGTCCACGTCGCCTCCGCCGCCCCGAACTTTTCCTTGCTCGCCATCGACAGCAGTTTGCCCCGCCCCAACAGGACCGATTCCACCCCTCGAGCCCGCAATCCACGCATCAACAAAAGTGCCTGCCACTGGCCCCCACGCATCTGCCGCCCCGTGTCTAAGTGAAGAACGCGCATCGCCTATTCCCGCCCCGGCTTCATGAAGCGCGCCTTGGCGTACTTCGCGAAATTGTAGAACGCCGCCATGTAGGCGATACACAACCCCTCCAGTCCGTCGCGAAATCCCTGCTTCAGGACATAGGTCTGAAAAAAGGTCCACATCGGGTCAGCCACCAGCCGCATCAATCCCGTTTTTTCCTTCTGCGCCACCAATTGCTCGGCGGCAAGCGTGGTGTAGCGGTCCATCGTGCGCAAATGTTCCGATAGCGAATCGCAGGTAAAGTGCAACAGGTTCGATTCCAGGTGCCCCACCGAGCCGGTTACCCGCACCGATTCGTGAACGTAGTCGCCTTCCCATCGCGCCTTCGCCCGGTGGAACAAACGCACCTTGCGGTCTGGATACCAGCCCGAGTGCAGAATCCATTTCCCCAGATACTGCGCCAGCCGCGGCATCGTGTAGGCGTCATAACTTGGGCCGCACTTCTTGATATGCCATATCTCAGCTTCCAACGCCTCGCTCAGCGATTCATCCGCGTCGATCGACAGGATCCAGTCATGGCTCGCCCGCTCCGACGCGTAGTTCTTCTGAGCCGCATATCCCAACCACGCCGCCTCGATCACACGCGCTCCCAGCTTCTCCGCAATCTGCATCGTCCGGTCCGTGGATCCCGAATCCACCACCACAATCTCATCGCAACAACGCAGGCTCTCAATCGCCCGCGCGATATTCCGTTCCTCGTCCTGCGCAATGATGGTAGCCGAGATCTTCACCGTTGCCATAGCGTCAAACGCCAGCCACCCGCAGCGGCGTCAATGAAAAACACAAACCCAGAATCAGCACCGCCGCCACACCAATCCAGTGCCTCGCACGGTTCACCGGACGCCTGTCATAGACCGCCGGATGCCGCAGCGCAAAAACCACCAGCAGGCCCGCCCACACCAGCCAACTCCGGCTGTAAAAGAGCCCCATCACCACCAGAACACCCACGAAAAATAGCGAGAGGGCACGGTGACTCCGTCCCGCGAACGTGTACAACAAATGGCCGCCGTCCAACTGCCCGATCGGCAGCAGATTCAGCGCCGTCGCCAGCGCGCCTACCCACGCCGCCCGCGCGATCGGATGCGGATACACATCCACAATCGGCACCCCGGGAAAAATCGCCGCCGTCAGGATTCGCTCAATCAGCGGCTGTCCAAACACAAGGTCCCCAGACTCTCGGATGCCTGGCAGAACCTTTCCAAACGCGATCCCGATCGCCAGCGCCGGAACCACAAACAGGAAACCTGCCAACGGACCAGCCACTCCAATATCGAACAGCTCCCGCAAGCTTCCGATCGGAGACCGTATCCGGATAAACGCTCCCAACGTCCCGATCGGTGTCGGCGCCGGCAGAAAATACGGAAGCGATGCGTCCACGCGATAGTACACGCATGTCAGATAATGTCCCATCTCGTGCGCCAGCAATATGGTCAACAGCGTGATCGAAAACGGAAGCCCCGTGACCAACCGGGATGGCACCCGCAAAAATCGCAGCACCACATCCCAGTCCTCACCCGTATACGACGGAATGTTGTTTTCGAAATCGTACTGCAACCACGCGCCGATCACTGTCGTGGTCAGCATCGTCAGCGCTAGTAAAAGAAAATGCAGCCAGTAGCGGGGTCTGCTGGACCACCTCGACCGCCGCGTCATTCCAACCCAGCCAGCGCCCCCGTTATAAGCATCACTCGGCGCCATTTCGGTTCTTCAGCCGTTACCCCTGGCGATCGGGAAAACCCCCACAGCCTACAGCGACTGTAGCTCTTTACCGGGTTTGAATCGCACCGCCTTGCCGGGAGGGATCTCTACTTCCGCGCCGGTCCTTGGATTGCGCCCGATCCCAGTCTTCCTGGGCCGCACGTTAAATATGCCAAAGCCACGCAATTCAATACGTTCGCCCTGGCCGAGAGCGCGCTTCATGCTCTCAAAAACCGTCTCCACGGCCATTTCGGCTTTTGTTTTAGTGATACCGGTTTTGTTCACTACTTCGTTGATGATATCCAGTTTGATCAAACCCTTGCCCTCCTGGAACGAAACCCCATGATAGGATTGAGGTTAGCCCCTTGTCAAGGATGCCGTCCCCGACCTCTGTCGATTTCGACTCCTTCCGCCGCTCCTGCGCGCGCTTCGCCACCGGTATCGCCGTCGCTACTCTCACCGACGCGGCCGGCGCGCCACATGGAATGACGGTCAATTCTTTCACCTCGGTTTCCGCGAAACCTCCCTTAGTGCTCATTTGCGTAGACTTCGATTGCAACCTTCTCCCCCTCTTCCGCGCGTCCGGTCACTACGGCATCAACATCCTCTCCGAGCACCAGCAGGACCTGTCGGACCGGTTCGCTGTGCGCGGCCACGATCGCTTCGATCAAGTCGACTGGTACCCCGGAACCACCGGCGTCCCACTTCTCAACGGTGCCCTCGCACAACTCGAATGCGCCATTCGTGGCATCACCGACGCAGGCGATCATGCCATCTTGATTGCTGAAGTTATCCACACCTCAGCATCTTCTGGCCGCCCCCTCCTATACTTCGAGAGCACCTACCGCCGATTAAAGTAGACGTGATGACATCGATGTTGAACTCGATCCGCAAGTCCGACGCGCTCTTCTACGCCTTCGGCTGGATTCACCTGGCCGCCGCCTTCATGTTCCTCTGCTTCGTGCCATGGGACGATCGCACCGTCACCGGCATCAATCCGTGGATCAAACCAGCCAAATTCGCCCTCTCCTTTACGATCCTGTTCTGGACGCTCGCCTTCTACCTGCGCGAACTGCAACGCCCACGCTGGACAATTCTTACGGTTCGCGCAGGTGTGGCCATCATCTCGGTGATCGAGCTCGGTTGCATCGCAATGCAAGCCGGACGCGGGGTGCCCTCGCACTTCAATGCCACCAACCCGTTCAATGCATCCGTGTTCGGAATCATGGGCATCGCCATTCTGTGCAACACCCTGCTCATGCTCCTGCTCCTGTTCCAAATGCTGTGGCAGGAAGATCTCGACACCGCACCCGCCGTTCTATGGGGAATGCGCCTCGGTCTGGT
>JBGSME010001132.1:0-2189 GCA_041740335.1 Bryobacteraceae bacterium
TGGCTACTTGGAGCAGTTCCTGGCCGGGGGGAAGAGCGGCGCGATGGTAGATGGAGTTCATCTCGCGGCCGACCATGTGGCGGATCAGTTCGGCCTTGGGCAGGTCTGCGAGTGTGCAGGTGTGAACGGTTTCGCCGTCACGGAGCACGGTGACACGATCCCCCACGGTGCGCAGTTCCTCGAGACGGTGGGTGATGTAGATCACCCCCACCTGGCGATCGCGGAGGGTGCGGACGATGCGGAACACTTCCCCGGTTTCCGCTTCCGATAGAGAGGAAGTGGGTTCGTCAAAAATCAGCAGGCTTGATCCGTGCTGGATGGCGCGGCAGATTTCGACCATTTGTTTACCGGCCGGGCTGAGGCGTTCGACGCGCCATTCGGGTTGGAGGGGAAAGCCGTGGTCGGCGATGAGACGTTTGGTTTGCTCGACCATTTTGCGGCGGTCGACGATGCCCCATCCGAGTTGGGGAGCGCGGCCGAGGAAGATGTTCTCGGCGATGGTCAAGTGGGGGGCGAGTAGGGATTCCTGATGGACCATGGCGATGCCCATGGAGGCGGCGTCGGCGGGGCGGCGGAAGTTAACGGGGTTGCCTTTCCAGAGGATCTGGCCGGAATCCGGCGAGATCATACCCGCGACGATTTTCATGAGGGTGGACTTGCCCGCGCCGTTCTCGCCCATCAATAGATGAACCTGGCCGGGGTCGACGGAGAGGTTGCCATCACGGAGAGCCGAGATGCCACCGAATCGCTTGGAGATATTGCGTAGTTCGAGGAGCATTCCGAAACGAACTAGTGTACACTGATTCGCTTTTGGAGAAGGCGCAAGACGGACACGGTTCGGCGCCGGCGGATCGCGGGTTCGTTCCGGGCTTGGGGCTGGGCCTAGTTCGGGCGGATTCACGCTGGGTGATGTTCTGGCGTTGTGAATCAGGGCTTTCGGCTCGTGCGGAGATGACCGCTCCGCTGCCGTCGCGGCTCGGATACGGGGTCGGTGAAACGGTGGGCTCGCGGCGCTCTTTGGTTGGAACGGGACCGTCCTAGTAACGTTTACCTCAAATCGGAAAACCGATTCCCCCGTTCGAGGGACTGACAGGCTGCGGGGATTCCTGTTACCCTCTAAGGCGTACTACGAATGGCGCGAATCCCTCGCCGGCCTTACTCTAGAGGTGCTAGGAGGGAACGACATGCTCAAAGTTGGAATATGCTGCCTGGTGATGACTGCAACCGCTGGTGCCCAGGCGATCATTCAGCAGGGCGTGGCGGCCGCCAGTGGGACGGTAGCCGGGGCCCTTGCCGGGAAGACGGTTAGCGACGCACTGGACAGCACCTTAAAAGCCACTGATTCCGCGGCTCGGACTGGAGCCGTCAAGAACAGTAAAAGCGCACCACCTCGCCAACATTCGAATGGGAAATCAGTTCCCGGTGCATCACCGGTGCCTGCGTCTGCCTCAGTTGGAGGAGCGGAAGGCCCGGGGTTTGCCGAAGCGCTGGAGGAATTTCCCGTTGTGGGAGCGAGACGAGGAGGAGTGTCTCGCTCTACCACTCGTTCGCGCCGGGGGGTACGTTCGCGCACAAGAGCGGTTGCGCAGATCGCGACTCCGGATGGCGTGAAAACTCGGCTCGCTGCTGTGGCGCCGGCCCCGATGGCACGACCGGAACTCACGGTGGAAGAATTCAAGTCGATAACACTCGGAACCGCCAAACCGGCCCTGATCAGCCAACTCGGCAAACCTGCGTCGACGATTGTGATTCCCGAAGCGGGTGGGTTGCGCGAGATCCTGTACTACACCAGCCGTGGGGATATGCTGGCTGCAGTGGCGGTGAATGAGCAAGGTTCGGTGACAGAAATCAAGGTCCGGCACTAGACCGCGGCGGCCGGAACGAGCCAGCCACATGGTACATTGGCTCGATGTCGAAGCTGATCCGGCGCATCCATATGTATCTGGCTCTGTTTATCACGCCATGGATACTGATGTACACGCTGTCGACGTTTGCGATGAATCATCGCGACCTGTTCCGGGGTTCACCGCCAGCGCCGCCAGAGTGGAAGACACTATCGGAGTCTCGCTACGAGGGTGAGTTCGCGCCGGGGGCGAGCGCGGCACAGATGGCCGGGCAGTTGCTTGTGTCGCTCGACCTCGATGGTGCGCATCAAGCTCGGATGCGCGAGGGGCGGCTGGAGATCAACC
>JBGSME010001133.1:0-4851 GCA_041740335.1 Bryobacteraceae bacterium
GCGCTGGTTCGAAGCTGCCCCCCTCGGAGGTGGCCATCCCCGTGGCGAGAGCCTTCCGTGAAGCGATTCAGGTTCCGTTCGATAACACGGGCGGCGCCACCACGACGCTTGCCGTCACCAACGCCGCCGATAGCGCCGTTACGCTCCGAGTCACCATCCGCAATCAGGATGGCGCCGAATCCAGCCGTCCGGCCGACCTGGTGCTGGCGGCGCTGGGCCAAGCGATTCTCGTACTGGGAGACAAGGAGGGCCCCTTGGCCGAAACCACCGATCGCGTAGGCTCCATCGAACTCGCCGCGACCGGCGCGCGGCTGTTCGCTTCCGCCACGCGTAGCCGCAACGGCCAACTGACCGCTTTCCCAATTGCGCCCAAAGCGGGCTTGGCCAATGAACCGGGTTTTCCGATCATCCGATTCGGCGGCGGTTGGGAAACATCCCTCAATATGTTCAATCCCTCCGGCCTCAATCGGACCGGTGTTCTGCGCTTTCTAGCTGGGCCCGCCAGCGCCGCCCTCGCCGTGCCACTCGCCGAGTCAGAAGCCCGGCGCGATAGCGCGTCCCCTGTATTGCCTGCGCGAGGATCTTTCGGAATCCGGCTGCATGACGATACTGCCGGCAGCGTCCGCACGGACGCATGGGTACTCAGTTCCTATCCCTCGGCGTCTCCCGGTTTTGCGATGCTGCGCAGCGAGAACGGAGGCGCTGCTCCACTGCTGCTGCCGTACGAGACGACGGTCCCGGCAACGGGCTCTTTCCTGAGTTCGGTGGCGATGCCGTTTGACAACACCGGCGGGCGGGCGACGCAACTGGTTGTCGCCAATCTGGAAGATCAGTCCACCGAAATCCAGGTGTTCGTCAGCGATCGTTCAGGCCGGTTCTCTGCTCGCGAGATCGGAACGTTTCGTCTTACTCCCAAGGGACATGCCGTGGTGCAAGTGGGGGACTATGACGAGGCGTGGGGCACCCGAACGGGGTTGGCCGAATTTCGAAGCCGAAGCGGCAACCGGCTCTCCGGGACGGCTTTATTGGTCAACGGCGATGCGATGACGGTTGTTCCTGCCTATTCCGGCCAACAGTGATCCGCCGATCACACCACCCTTTTGCTTGTGGTACTAGTTCCACGAAACGCAATATCTGCCGAGCTGTCATCGCCGCTGCGATTGTAAACCAATGAAATTAAAGATTTTGATGGAAGTGCGAGGAGCTGCCTCTACGCGCATAGTACTATTACCGAAGGCGCGCAATTGATACCCCTGAAAGGGTGGATCAAAGAGTGGATCGATGATACGTTGGGAAAGAGCACAAGAGTGCGCCTTCCCCCATGGTTTCAGCACGAACTTCAGCGCTGGTACTGATGTCTGCTACGTGCTTGGCAGCCTCCCAGCGGCATTGACCTTTTTCAGCGTGACGGTCTGGAGCATCTGCTCCTCGGCTGCATCGGACTGGTGCTGTTAGCGGTTGGCGGATACCGGCAATTCCGGGACCGGCATCTCCGGTAGGCGCTTAACCGCGTTATACTGTCGCCACCGATGCCACAACTCAGAACAATCCTCCTGGCCGCTGTTTTCGCCGCAGGTCTTCCGGCCCAAACCGGCAACCACGCCGACCGGCTGGAATGGTTCCGCGATCAAGGATTCGGCCTCTTCATCCACTGGAGTGTAGACTCGCAAGTGGGCAGCGTAATCAGCCACTCGATGGTTGGCGCCTCGCCGGACTACGTGAACCGGTTCATCAATGAGCTTCCCAAGACCTTCAACCCGCGGAAGTTTCACCCTCAGGACTGGGCCCGGCTGGCGCGCTTGGCCGGCATCCGCTACGTGGTACTCACTGCCAAGCATCATTCCGGATTTTCGCTGTGGCCCACAGCCACGAATAACTTCCACATCGGCAACACGCCATTCAAGCGGGACATTACCGGCGAACTGCTGTCGGCTTTTCGCGAACAGGACATCGCGCCCGGGCTTTACTTTTCGCCGGACGATTTCTGGTGGCTGCACACCAACGACAAGACCCTGCAGCGGAACACTCCCGAAGTGGCCCCGGCGAACAATCCCGGCTTGCTCCAGCACGATCGCGCGCAGGTCCGCGAGTTGATGACACGCTACGGTAACATCGACGTCGTCTTCTTCGACGGACCTCCCGAAGGCTTGAAGGAACTCGCCTGGGAGCTGCAGCCAAACACAGTGGTTACGCGCGGAGCGATCGAAACTCCGGAACAGTATGTGCCCGGTGTTCCGCTGGAGGGCGCCTGGGAAGCCAATCTCACCATGGGCAACCAGTGGCAATACAAGCCAGAGGAGAACGACTACAAGTCCGCGGCGGAACTGATCCGGGTGCTGATTGAAACACGAGCCAAGGGGGGAAACTTACTGCTTAACATCGGTCCGAAGCCGGACGGCGGGATACCGATTGAGCAGGAAGAGCGCTTACGGGTGATCGCCCTTTGGATGTCGCTCAATTCGGAGTCGATCTACGGCGTGCGGCCGTGGGTGATCACCAACGAAGACAACGTATGGTTCACCCGATCGAAAGACGGAAGCGCTCTCTACGCGATGGTGGACCATCGCGGCGACTGGAAGTACGGCGCATGGCGCGACGTTACGCTACGTTCGGTGCGCGCCACGCCCGGGACACAGGTTTCGGTGCTCGGCCAGAGCGATACCGTTCTCGAATACCAGCCCAGCGTTCGCCCCAAGACCACCTGGGAGCAGACCGCCGACGGGGTGAAGATCCACGCGATGCGCGCGCAGCGCATCTACAACAACCGCAAGTGGACCCATCCGGTGGTGCTGAAGCTGACCGGCGTTGAGCCAGCGCTGACGCCACCCGCCGTCGTCACCGGGTCTTCGGAGTGGGACACCAGCTCCCGTACGATGAGGCTCGAAGGAGAACTGGCTAATCTCGGACAGGCTCCGATGGTGGACGTGGGCTTCGAGTATCGCGACGTGACCGGACTCGACCTGACCGAGCGCCCCGACGGCTATACCCGTACCGCGCTCACGAAGCGCAACAACGCGGGAAAGTACGCCATCGTTGTTCGCGACTGGACCGCCGGCCACACCTACGAGGTCCGCGCCGTGGTTGTTCATCCGCTGCTCACCACATATGGCAAAGAGCAGAAAGTAATTGCCCGGTAAGCCGCCATGCGGCTTCTGTTTCTCTTCTTCGCCGCGCTCACGTGGGCACAGACACAGCCGCCGAACTTTGTCATCGTCTATGCCGACGATCAGGGCTGGGGCGATCTTTCGAGTTACGGCCATCCGAGTATTCGCACGCCCCGTATCGATCGGATGGCGACCGAAGGAATCCGATTTACTGACTTCTATGCCCAGCCCTTTTGCGGACCATCGCGCGCCGCATTGCTAACCGGATCGTACCCGCCTCGCAACAGCCTGATGTTCAACCATTTGCCGAAGGCCGGCACAGGGATCCATCCGAACGAAGTTACTCTCGCGGAGTTACTGAAGACGCGCGGTTACGCCACGCAGATCGTCGGCAAGTGGCATCTCGGGGACGCGCCGGAGTTCCTCCCCGTGAAGCACGGGTTCGACGCGTGGTTCGGATTGCCGTACTCGAACGACATGTGGCCCTTTCATCCGAAGATCGAACCACACCACGAGGAAGACCCGCGGCTCACGCAGATCCGCGACCGCGCGAAGATTACCGGGTATCAGGGAGAGGGCCAGGTTTACCCGCGCGGATGGTTTCCAGATCTTCCGCTGATGCGCGACAACGACGTGATCGAACTGAACCCCGATCTTGCCCAATTGACGCGCCGGTACAACGAAACGGCGCTGGCGTTCATTGAGGCGAACCGCGAAAAGCCGTTCTTCCTGTATCTGGCGCACAGCATGCCTCACGTGCCGTTGTTTCCCTCGCCGCGATTTGAGAACCGGTCACTCCGCGGCCGGTATGGCGATGTGGTTGAGGAGATCGACGCCGGCGTGGGGGCGCTGCTCGACAAGTTGAAGGAACTTGGCCTCGATGGAAATACGCTGGTCGTTTTCACCTCCGACAACGGGCCGTGGCTGCACTACGGCGTCGATGGCGGTTCGGCGGGTCCGCTGCGAGACGGCAAGGGCACGCTGTGGGAGGGCGGCGTGCGCGTTCCGGCCGTATTCCGCTGGCCGGGCCGGATTCCGCCGGGACGCGTTACCTCCGAGATTGCCGCGAATATCGATATCTTCCCGACTTTCGGCGTCTTGGCCGGCGCGGCTGTTGCGAGCGGCCGGCGGATTGATGGCGTCAACCTGTGGCCGCTGCTTGGGGGCGCTTCGGAGAAGTCCGGCCGCGATCGTTTTCTTTATTACGAGGGCGAGGTCTTCTACAAGGCGGAGGAGGGCCGGCCGCAGAACAACCCCACGCTTCGCGCGATTCGTGAGGGC
The DNA here is from genome assembly GCA_041740335.1 of Bryobacteraceae bacterium. Taxonomy (GTDB): domain Bacteria; phylum Acidobacteriota; class Terriglobia; order Bryobacterales; family Bryobacteraceae; genus DSOI01. The sequence goes on from JBGSME010001133.1 coordinate 4,386, forward strand.
CGGTGGAAGCTATGGCTCGATTCCGGGGAACTCTACGATCTCTATGCCGATGTTGGTGAGAAGCGGAGTGTGGCGGCGGGGCATGCCGAAGTTGTCCGGCGGATGCGGGAAGCGGCGCGGGCGATGGACGCCGAACTGCAGGCGCATGTACGGCCGCTCGGCCGGGTCTCGACGCCGAGATAGAGGGGAACGATGCACCGGCCACCGTGCCGGCCAGCAAAACGGCCAGTAGCGCTATCAAAGGAATCAGGTTACTGAGGAGCGTGACGAGGCTGGTGGGTTCGATTTTCCCTTCCGGGGCGGTGGGTTCGGTGGGTTCGATATTACCAACGGGGAATTCCTCGGCGGTGGGTTCGAATTTGCTCGCGCCGATTTCCGCAAGGGCGCGGTAGGAAGCGGAGCGGAGGCGGGATTCGTAGCGGGAGAGGTTGTTGAGGTAGAGATTGCCGAGGGAGCCGGCGTTACC
>JBGSME010001134.1:0-1718 GCA_041740335.1 Bryobacteraceae bacterium
GCCGGGGACGCAGTGCAGGTGGCGGTCTGTCTGCACGGTGAGGATTTCGCGAGTTTGGATTTGGTGCGGGCGTTGTCACTGAGGGCGGTGCCGGTGCTGGTGGAGCCGTTTACCGCCGAAGCGATCCAGGATTTATTGGAAGGGATGTTGGCGGTGCGGAACCTGTAGGTTGGATTGCGGCCGCGCTTTCATTTCCTGATTTTCTCGTAGAGGAACAGCAGCAGCATCGCGCCTACCACCGACATCACCAAGCCGGCTGTTTCACCCTGCGCGTAGATGCCGATGCCGCGGCCGAGGATGCGGCCGACAATCGACCCCGCGACGCCGAGCGCCAATGTGAGCAGCATTCCGCCGCGAATACGGCCGGGCATGAACGTCTTGGCGAGCGCGCCGGCGATCAGACCGACGATCAAGGTCCAGAGCAGAGAAAGCATAGCAGCACCTCCGATTTTCGAGTGTACCAAGCCCGCTTGTGCGGTCTAATCTAGTGAAGAGTACGGTCGCCAGGGGGGGGCGCGCCGGGAAGCGGTTCCAGGCGAATCTCACCGAACGCCGTCTCATACTGCGCGATGTTCTGATTGAGGAGATTCGCCAGAGCCTTGGCTTGTTGCGGGCTCAGAAAAATACCTTCGAAGTTATGGATGGTAACCGCATCGGCGGCGGTCTGTTGGATGGTGCCGAACATCAGAAAAAAGTCCCAAAGATTCACGCGCACCTGGACGCTGTTGGCGTAGTGCTCGCGATAATCGGGGTTGTTGATCAAAGTTACTTTCGTTGGGGGTTGCGGGTTCATGGGTTAACTTTCCACTTTTCTTGCAGCGTTATTCCAGCGAAGGCGGCGGCCTGACCGCAAGGCGTCCATGGCCATGCAGAGTACGATATTGGTGGACTGTCCGGCTTCCACCGGCGCGTTGGGGTCTTTCCGGGAGGCGACGCATTCGAGGAAATTCCGGATATGGGAGCGGGCGGCGGAATTGAAACTGCCGGGCTGGCTCATCGTCTTGGAGGCCTTCATTTCGAGTTCGCGCGATTCGGGATAAAGGGCCCAGGATTCGCGGGCGACATCGAAGCGGGCTTTGTCGCCGTGGAACTGCTTCATCTGGTCGTTGTAGGCGTTATAGCGCATCGCTTTGTAGCCGAGCGTGAACACTGCCACGTAGTTTTCCGGGCACTCCACCGTAAGCACGGCGGTTTCGGGAACTTCCCACTCGGTGATCTGCGTTTTGTTAGCGGCGCAGGTGACCGCGAGGGGATAGTTGGAGCCCATGAACCACAGGATCGCGTCCATCACGTGCGCGGCTTGGCCCACCAACAGTCCGCCCGAGTAATCCCAAAACCAATACCAATTACGAAACCGCATCGGATCCAAATCGCGCTTTGGAGCATTGCCTAGCCACTGCTGCCAATCGAGCTTACCTTCGAGCTGCGGAGTGCGCGGCCGCGTGGTGTGGTTGTACCACCAGGAGTTCACGAGTTGGACGTCGCCGCAGACCTTGGTGTCGAATAGCTTCTTGGCTTCGAGAAACAGTGGGAAACTGCGCCGCTGCGTGCCCACCTGGACGACACGGCGGGTGCGCCGCGCGGCTTCGATCATGCGGAAGCCGTCGGCGATGGTGTGCGCCATCGGCTTTTCGACATAGACGTCCTTGCCGGCTTCCACGGCATCGATGGTCATTTGGGCGTGCCAGTGATCGGGGGTGGCGACGATCACGGCGTCC
>JBGSME010001135.1:0-2543 GCA_041740335.1 Bryobacteraceae bacterium
GCCGATTCGATCGCCGCGCGGAGGCCCGCGCCGCCCGCGCCGATGATGAGCACGTCGTACTCGTAGTTCAGGAAGTCCGCCATCTTAGAGGATCCTCCAATCGGACCAAATGCCCATCGAGCACAGCCGGATATAGAGATCCGTGAAGCCCACCCAGACCAGGCTGGCCCAAGCGAACTTCTTATGTCTGCCGTTCAACCAACTCACGATGTTGTAGAGCTTGTGGCGCGTAGGCGCCTGGGAAATGCTATCCATGCTGCCGCCGCAGAAGTGCCGGGCGCAATGGCAGCCGAAGGTATAACTGCCGAGCAGGCAGACGTTCACCGTCATCACCAGGGTGCCGACACCGATTCCGAAGCCATCCGCAAATTGCGTGGCTAGAAAAGCATCGTAGGCAAGGATGCCGATGTACACCGCGGCCACGTAGAAGACGTAGCGGTGGGCGTTGTGGAGGATGAGGGGCAGAAGGTTCTCGCCGCGATAGCCGCTGCGGGGTTCGCCCACGGCGCAGTTGAGCGGGTCCGCCCAAAATCCTTTGTAATAGGCGCCGCGATAGTAGTAGCAGGTGAAGCGGAACAGCGCCGGCACGGGCAGAATGAGGAGCGCCGGCGAGAAAGGCAGGAAGCCCGGCCACCAATCGGGCTTCGGCCCGAACCATGCGTGGTGCGAGGCTCCGAACAGTTCCGGCGAATACATCGGCGAGAGGTACGGGCCATAGAAGTAGTGTTCGCCTTGGAACGCGGCCCATGTGGAGTAAATGATGAAGGCGGAGAGACCGAGAAAAATGTAGAGCGGTTCCACCCACCATGCGTCACGGCGCGAAGTTTGGCCGAATCGGCCATCTTTCCAAATCAGGTCTGGGGCAGCCATATATTTATTTTCGGGAGCTAACTTTCCAAGATACCGTTATTCGTCATGATGTTTCAACCGGATGCGTGGATGGATTTGATTTGGTCCCCGGGTCCGGTGTGCGAGACACTGGAAACACCCTATGCATCGAACTCTGTTCCTGGCCGCATTCACCGCGGTGGTGGCCGTTGCGCAGCAATCCGCCGGTCCGCACGCAACCTGGCGCGACTACGGTGGCGGGCCGGACGCCTCGCAATACTCGTCGCTACGGCAGATCAATCGCGGCAACGTCGCCAAGCTCAAACAAGCGTGGAAGTACTCCACCGGCGACGGCAACCGCTACTTCTTCAATCCCTTGGTTGTCGATCGCACGATGTACGTGTTGGCGAAGAACAATTCAATCGTCGCGCTGGACGCGGCGACGGGGCGCCAACTCTGGGAGCATGCGGCCGAACCCGGCACCAAGGTGATCACCAATCGCGGCATCAACTATTGGCAGAGCAAAGACGGCTCCGAGCGGCGTCTCCTGTACGCGAGCAACCATTTCCTGCGCGCGCTCGATGCACGCACGGGGCGCGCCATCACCACGTTCGGCGATGGCGGCCAAGTGGATTTGAAGCAGGGGCTGGGGCGCGATCCGAGCTCTTTCGCGTTGGTGCAATCGACGACGCCCGGCCGCGTGTTTGAGGATTTGCTGATCCTGGGCTCGGCGACGAATCAAGGATACGGTTCGGCGCCCGGTGACATTCGCGCCTACAACGTGCGCTCGGGCAAACTGGCATGGACGTTCCACACCATTCCCCGTCCCGGCGAATTCGGCTACGATACTTGGCCCAAGGACGCATGGAAGACCGTGGGCGGAGCCAACGTCTGGGCCGAGTTTTCGCTCGACGAGAAGCGCGGGATTCTGTATGCGCCGACCGCCAGCGCCAAATATAACTTCTACGGCGTGGACCGCTCCGGCGCGAATCTGTTCGGCGATTGTCTGCTGGCGCTCGATGCTCGCACCGGCAAACGCGTCTGGCACTACCAGATGGTGCATCACGACATCTGGGACTACGATGACGCCACGGCGCCGAAATTGCTCACTGTGAACCATGGCGGCAAGCGGATCGACGCGGTGGCTCAGGTGAGCAAGCAGGGCTTCGTGTGGGTGTTCAATCGCGTCACTGGCGAACCGCTATGGCCAATCGAAGAGCGGGCGGTGCCGAAGTCCGACATGCCCGGCGAGGACACTTGGCCGACGCAGCCGTTCCCCACCAAGCCGCCGCCGTTCTCGCGGCAGACTTTTACCGTGGACGATCTGAATCCGTATCTGAGTGCGGCCGATCGCGCGCGATTCAAAGACGAAATACTGAGCGCGCGCAACGAGGGTCTGTTCACCCCGCCGGGAAAGCGCGGCACGATCCAGATGCCGGGGAACAACGGCGGCGCCAACTGGGGCGGCGCGGCGGTGGTGCCGGATCGCGGCTTGCTCTATGTTGTGTCGAAAGACGTACCTTGTCTGTTGAAGCTTGAGCCGGAGAGCGCGGTGAATTCGAATGCAGCCGATACGTCGGAGCAGCGTGGCCTGGCCGTGTTCGCCTCCAATTGCCAGGCGTGCCATGGCGCGGACCGGCGCGGCCGCGAAAACATCCCGGCCATCGCCGACGTGGCGGTGCGGTTGACGAGGGAGCAGATCGTCGCCGTGACGC
>JBGSME010001136.1:0-2064 GCA_041740335.1 Bryobacteraceae bacterium
ATCGAGTCGCCAGTAGCGACACATATCCTCGCGCCAGCCCGGTCAACATCGTGAACAATGACCACCATGCTACGATCCGGATCATCGTCCGCCGCTGTCCCCACCGGTCCCCAAGAAACGCCGCCGGAATCTCGAAGATCGCGTAAGCAGTGGCGAAGATCGAGAACACCATCCCCATCTGCCCTTGGCTCAACCCCAGGTCCGATTGCATCAGCGGCGCAGCCACTGAGATGCAAACCCGGTCCAGATACGTAATCACCGCCGCCGCCAACACCAGCGCCATCACGCCGTATCGCGCGCGCGTGGGGCGCGGCTCAGGGACCGTCACTGTCGCCGGTGGCGTGACACTCATATGGTCCCCAAGGATATCGCAGCCCGGAGCACCGGTGACGCGGCCCCCTCGGGCCGCCTCCTGAAGCCGCCGCCCTAGTCAATATGGAGCGACCAACCCGAATTCGCAGTGACGCGGATTAAGCTGCGAAGAGGAACCCCGCGGCGCAGAGCCGCATACGAAAGGAGTTGGTCGCAATGAACAAGATACGATTTATCGGATTGGATGTCCATGCCGACACGATCGCAGTGGCGGTGGCGGAGCCCAGCGGGGAGGTGCGTTCTTTGGGAACGATCCCGAACCGGCTGGAGTCAATTCGGAAACTGGTCGCCAAGCTGGGGCCGGTGAAGCAGTTGCAGGCCTGCTACGAGGCTGGACCCACCGGATACGTATTGTACTGGCAGCTCACGCAGTTGAATGTGGAGTGCAACGTGGTTGCACCGAGCCTGGTACCGCGCAAGCCAGGCGATCGAGTGAAGACGGATCGGCGAGATGCGGAGAAGCTGGCACGCTGTTTGCGCAATGGAGAACTGACGGCAGTCTGGGTGCCGGATGAGGCGCACGAAGCGCTACGGGACTTGGTGCGGGCGCGGAAAGCGGCGAAGAAGGATCAGTTGAAAGCGCGGCATCGATTGGGCAAGTTCCTGCTGCGGCACGGAAAGCGGCCCGACGGGCTCAAGGCATGGACCAAGAAGTACGTGGAGTGGATCAAGACGAACGTACACTTCGACCAACCGGCGCTGGAAGCCACGTTAGCCGATTATCTGGAAGAGGTCGATCATGTGGCGGCGCGGATCGTGAGACTGGAGAAGGCGATCGACGAGGCGGTGAAACAGTCACCGGCGGAGATCCGCGCCGTGGTGGAAGCGCTGCAAGCGTTGCGAGGAGTAGCGCAGACGACAGCCGCAACGATCGTTTCCGAGTTGGGATCGCTTTCGCGGTTTGAGAATCCGAGGCAGTTGATGAGTTATTCCGGGTTGGTTTCGCGTGAGCATTCCAGCGGGAATCGAACGTTGCGCGGGGCCATCACGAAAACGGGCAATGCCCATTTGCGGCGAGTGATTGTGGAGGCGGCGTGGGCCTATCAGCACCGGCCCAATGTGACGGGATTTTTGCTGAGGCGGCAGAAGTCGCTGGCGTTGAGTGAAGAGGTGAAACAAATCGCCTGGAAGGCGCAGCAGAGGCTGCACAAGCGCTACCAGAAGATGACGCTGCGAGGGAAGAACAAGAATCAGGTGACAACAGCGATTGGCCGGGAACTGTTGGGCTTCGTGTGGGCGATCGCCGTGGAGACGGAAAAGCAGGAGGTGGCCGCCTAACGCACTTCTCGATAAGTCGAATGCGGCGCCGATGACAGCGCTCGAGCCACGAAAAGGAGAATCCTCTTGATGTTTTATGCGGTAAGGCTCCGGCTCGAACCCGCGCGTCTAGTCCGAGGCAGCTCCCGACGGATCATGGCCATGCGGTAACCAACCCGCGAATATCAGAGTGATCAATCGTCGCGCTTGCTCATGGGCTGTCATCGGTTCCGCGGTCGACCTGACCGAGGTGCTCAAAGCTCACCAAAGGGAATGTAGAGGATTCCCTTCGGCCCGCCCGTCGAGGTTTCGGAATGCCACAAACGGTGCTCGCCGGCAAGGGTTCGCTTCGCCGCTGCGCGCCCTTGCCCGCTGTGCGCCGTTGTGGCCCAGAAACTATTGCGACGGGCGGCTCCGAAGGGAATCCAACCCCGG
>JBGSME010001137.1:0-4379 GCA_041740335.1 Bryobacteraceae bacterium
GGCCGGGCGCGTGTGGGTGGCGTGGGAAGAAGGCATGCCGAACTGGGGTAAGGATCAGGGCTACATCATCCGCGCGCGGGCCACGGCGGTTCCGTTGGGCGGGGTCCGTAAGCCGCGGATCCGTTGCTATGAGAACGGGCAATGGCGCGATCCGGCCGGTTCGTTGGCGGAGGTATTCCAGGCAGGACAGAACACGTACCAACCGCATGTATTCTCGGATGGACGCGGTTCGGTTTGGGTGACGGCGAAGACACGGGTGAATCCGGAAGTGCAGCCGAGGCCGGGACGCCCGCCCACGCGGCGCGGCTACTGGGAGTACTTCGTGGCGCACTATGACGGCGGAGGGTGGAGCGCGGCGGCACTGATTCCGCAGAGCGCGGGCCGGTCTTCCACGCGCATGAGCGCGGCTTTGGATCAAAGCGCTTCGCTGTGGATGGCGTGGGATTCCGATACGCGCGCGCAAGGGTATGTACATCGCGCCACGCAGCAGCACGTTTATGCGGGCAAACTTCCGGTGGCTTCCAACGCGCCGGCGATGAGTTGGGGCACGCCTGAGGCGGATACGGTTACCGCGGGCGCGGGCCACGCCGACGAAACGGGCGACCTGAAGGCGATGCATGCCTATACCGCGGCGATTGGCGGGCGTCCGCATCATATCGTGCGCGGGGACTTCCATCGGCACACCGAACTTAGTTGGGATGGCGGCGGCGCGGCCGACGGATCACTGCAGGACTTCTACCGTTACATGATCGACGCAGCGGCGATGGACTTCGGCGCATCCACCGATCACCAGGGCGGCGCGTGGCCGTATTGGTGGTGGTACACGCTGAAGATGACGGACATGCATCATGTACCGGGCACCTACGTTCCCATCTACGGGTACGAACGGAGCGCGGTGTATCCGAACGGACATCGCAACGTGTTCTTTGTGAACCGTTCCGACGCGAAGGTGACGCCGTTCCATTTGCGCGAAGGGGTGAAGGCGTTCGCCCTCGGCCGCAGCCCGATGGGTGACGAGCCGGGCGTGGGCACCGGCGATCTGGTGGAGAACGACACGAAGCTTCTTTACGAAGAGATCCGCAGCCGCAATTCGCTGGCGATCTCGCATACTTCCGGAACCCGCATGGGCACCGATTGGCGGGACAACGATCCGGATCTCGAACCGGTGGTGGAGATTTTCCAGGGAGCGCGAACCAGCTACGAGCAACTTGGCTTTCCTTATGTGGTGAAGGAAGGCAACGACGATGAACATATGAGCGTGGCCGGATATCAGCCGGCGGGCATGGTGGCGAACGCGTGGGCGAAGGGTTATAAGCTTGGGATCATTACGTCGTCAGACCATGGATCCACCCATATCTCCTACGCGCTGGTATATACGAGCGATTATTCGCGGCAGGGGATACTCGACGCAATCCGGAAGCGCCACACCTACGGCGCTACCGACAACATTGTGCTGGACGTGCGGATGGGGAACCACTTCATGGGCGACGAGTTCGCGTTGAAGCGGCAGTTACCGATCAAAGTGAAGGCACGCGGCACGCGAAGCGTCGCGCGGGTGGACATCATCAAGGACAACACGGTGATTTACACGGCGGAACCGAAAGACCAGAATGTCGGCTTTGAGTTCACCGATAAGGCGTCCGCATCGGGAAAGCACTTCTATTATGTGCGGCTGATGCAGGAGGACGGGATGATCGCATGGTCCAGCCCGTTCTTTATCAACTATTAAGGTAGACGCGCAAGACGGACTCGGTGACTTTGCGCTACCACTCAGCATGATTCACTGATAAGATACGGCTATGCATACCCGACGATCATTTATGGCTGCCGCCCTTTCGGTGCCGGCACTTGAAACTGCGTTGGCGGCTAAGGCCGCTAAGGCCCCATTTCATTTAGGCGTAGCCACGTATTCGCTGCGCAAGCTGTCGCGCGCCGACGCGATCGCGGGAATTAAGAAGATGGGCGTGGGTTATGTGAGCATCAAGTCGATGCACCTGCCGCTTGATGCTTCGCAGGCGGAACTGAAAATGGGGATCGGCGAATTTCGCGCCGCCGGGCTCACGGTGCTGAGCGGCGGAAACATCTCGCTTTCAGACCCCGATGAGGCAAAGCTGCGGAAGAACTTCGAATACGCCAAGATGGCGGGGTTGCCGATGATCGTATGCGCGCCGACCCACGCCACGCTGCCGACGGTACACAAGCTGGTGAAAGAGTTCAACATCAAGGCTGCGATCCACAACCACGGTCCTGAGGACAAGCACTTCCCTTCGCCGCAATCGGTGCTTGATGCGATCAAGGGTTTTGATCCTCGCGTGGGTTTGTGCGTGGACATTGGGCACACGGCGCGGACGGGTGTGGATGTGGTGGAAGCTTTGAAATCTGCCGGTCCTCGGCTGCTCGACATGCACGTGAAGGATCTGAAGGACCTTTCGAAGAAGGAGAGCCAGTGCGCGGTGGGCGAAGGCGCGATGCCGATGCGCGAGATCTTTGCGGCGCTGAAGAAAATGAATTATCGCGGCGGCTGCATGCTGGAGTACGAGATCAATGCGGACAATCCGGTGCCGGGCATGATCCAGTCGTTTGACTTCATGCGGAAGACCATCGAAGGCTTGTCGAGCTAGATTTCGATTGGAGGCGCGGGCGGGGATCGAACCCGCGAATAAAGGTTTTGCAGACCTCTGCCTTACCACTTGGCTACCGCGCCGGTGAGGGATCTCTCTAGCGAGAGTACCGCGATTGGGCGTGGTTGGTCAAACGGGTTGCCCAGCTAAAACCGGCGCCGACCGCTGGATCTTCGCAATCGCGGCGGCGATCTCATCCATATCACTGCGCGGCCCCAACAACATGGTCTGGGTGAACCAGACGGCTTCTTCGCACAAACGATCATTGGCGGGGCAGTGTGTCCGCTCTTCCCACTCGGCCAATGTCTTTTCCGGAAAGAGCCGGCGATAGGGTTTCGAAGCGATCATGTTCTTGAGGAACGGTTGTTTGTTCAGGGGCGTGTAGCCGGAGGATGCTTTGATGCCCTCGGCGGCCAACGCCTTGAGGAACAACGCGCGGTCAGCACCGGCGAACTGTTGCTTGTCGTAGCGGAACATGAAGAGGTGCCATGCGCTGCGGGTGCAGCCGGGATAGTTACGCACGGGGCGGATGCCTGGGATCTGCTCCAATAACTTCGTAAGGTACATCGCGTTCTCGTGGCGAGTGCGCGATTGCGCATCGAGCCGGGTCATCTGGGCATTGAGCATCGCGCCTTGGAAATCGGTGAGCCGAAGGTTGGCTCCGCTGCGCAAATACTCGAAATCGTAGGAAGCTGTACGCGGCGCGCGGCCGTTGTTGTGGAAGGAGTGGCAGCGGTCATAGAGCGGCTTATCGGAAGTAGCCACCGCGCCGCCTTCACCGGAATTGAGATTTTTTGACGCTTGAAAGCTGAAGCATCCGGCCGCGCCCCAGGTGCCCAACTTGCGGCCGCGCCATTCACCCATGTGGGCCTGGCAGGCATCTTCGATCACGGGAACGCCGCGCTCCTTCGCGATTTTCAGGATGGCGTCGAGATCGGCCGCGCCGCCCGCCATGTGGACCGGAAGAATCGCGGATGTACGATCTGTGATCTGCGAGGCCACCCGCGCGGGATCGATCTGGAAGGAATCGATGTCGGTATCGGCGAAGACGGGCAGGGCGTAATTGAGAAGAACAACGTTGACCGTGGCCACGAACGTATAAGGCGGCACGATCACTTCGTCGCCGGGTTCGACGCCCAGCGCGTTCATGGACGTGAACAGCGCGCTGGTGCCGTTGGCGGTGGCGAGCACGTGAGGCACGCCGAGGAGGCGGGCGTAGGCGGATTCGAATTTTTCGACGTGCGCACCCCGGTTCCAGCGACCGCTATGCAAGACTGCCTTCAGGGCGGTTTCCTCGGTCTGATCCCAGCGAGGCCAACTGGAGAACGCCGCCTTGCGGACGGGCGTGCCGCCGAGCATCGCCAAAGTGTCTTTGGTTGCGGCCGGTGCATGCGCCGCGAGGGAAGCTGCCGCGGTGGCTTGAACAAAGCGTCGCCGTTTCATTTCATTCGCTCCTGTGAGCATATGGTACCCTTCTCGGTCTGGCAATGCATTCTCCACTGGAACTAGTGCAAGAGGAAATCTCGCGCTGTGAACTCTGCCCAAGACTTCGGGACCACTGCCGGGAGGTGGCCGAAACGAAGCGGCGGGCCTATCGCGATTGGACCTACTGGGGCCGCCCGGTACCTTCGTTCGGCGATCCCGAGGCGCGCGTCCATGTGATTGGGCTCGCGCCGGGGGCGCACGGCGCCAATCGCACCGGGCGTATGTTCACGGGCGACTCTTCGGGTGACTTTCTGTATTCGGCGCTCCACGCCA
>JBGSME010001138.1:0-3199 GCA_041740335.1 Bryobacteraceae bacterium
AGATATACCAGGCGATGTTTTCCGCGGAGGGGTTGAGTTCGTCAAAGGGCGCCGTCTCATTGAGATTGGTGTGATCGAGACGGTCAATGACTTGCTTCATGGCGGACTTGATATCGACGAAGTCCGCGACTAGGCCGCAAGCATCGAGCTCAAGGCCGGAGACGGTGACTTCCACCTTATAGTTGTGGCCGTGCAGATTTTCGCACTTCCCTTTGTAGCCGCGCAGGGCGTGGGCGGCGGCGAACGATTGGGTGACCGATGCTTCAAACATCGAAGAACCTTTCTACCTCCTGGCGATCCATGGTGAAGCCGTAATCGGGGAGGCTATCGAAAAAAATCTGACCGTAGCGCTGCTTGGTGATGCGATTGTCGAGAATGGCGAGGATGCCGCGATCAGAGCGGCCGCGGATGAGGCGGCCGAAGCCCTGCTTCAGGGTGATGGCGGCGGCGGGAACCTGGTAATCCTGAAACGGGTTTCCCTGTGCCTCGCGTATGGCGCGGCTGCGTGCCTCGACAATCGGATCGGACGGAACGGCGAACGGTAACTTATCTATGATCACACAGCTCAACTGGTCGCCTGGGACGTCCACTCCCTGCCAGAAGGACGACGTGGCGAACAGGACGCAGTTGGGAGTCCGGCGGAATTCCTCGATCAGCGCGTTGTTGGGGCCGGTGCCCTGGAGCAGGGTAGGGAACTCGATGCGGAGCGAGATGCGGTCATGGAACTGGCGCATCTGCTGATAGCTGGTGAAGAGTACGAAGGCGCGCCCGCGGGAGATTTCGAGGAGGCGGATGGTCTCTTCGACGGCGTGATCGAGAAACGTTGCGCTGCGGGGATCGGGAAGGTGCTGGGGCACGTAGAGCAGCGCCTGGCTTTGGTAGTCGAAGTGGCTTTGGACGATGAGGGGGCGAGCGCCCTTGAGGCCAAGGCGCTCTTCGAGATAGGAGAAGCTTTCCTGAACGGCCAAGGTGGCGGAGGTGAGGATGGTGGTGGCGCGCCGGTCAAAGAGTTTCTCAGTGAGGATGGATGAGACGTCGATGGGCGTGGCTTCGAGGAAGATGCCGCGGCCGCGGCGTTCGCTCCAATAGACGTAGCTGTTGTCGTTGGCGCGGGTCCAGAACTGAAGGTCGTCGCGCATGTCGATGGCGCGGCGGGCGAGGGGGATGATTTCCTCAGGGGCGTTCTTGACCAGCTCGAGGTGGGCGTGGATGAGTTCGAGGACGCTGAGCACGTCACTGAGTTCGCTGCGGTTTTCCTCGACGAAGGCGGCGGGCGAGGCAAAGCCGGCGCGGCCTTCGCGATCTGGGAACGCGGCGAAGAAGCGGGCTGCGGTTTCGTCGAGCGTGATGAGGACGCGGTCCAATTCGGCCGAGCCGAAGTTTTTGCGCTGGGCGACGCCGGCGATATCGCGGCGGAGTTCCTGGAACTGGTAGTTGCTGACCGAGACGCCGAAGTACTGGCCGGCGATTTCTTCGAGCTCATGAGCTTCATCGAACACGACGGCTTCGTAGTCTGGAAGAACGCCATCGGAGTTGGCGTTCTTGAGAGCGAGGTCGGCGAAGAAGAGATGGTGGTTGACGATGATGATGTCGCTTTCGTGGGCGCGGCGCATCATGCGGGTGATGAAGCAACGATCAAACTGCTGGCACTTCTGGCCGGTACACATTTCGCGGCGGGCGTCGATTTTGGCCCAGGCGGAACTGGTGGGGGGAAGGGTTCGGACTTCGGCGCGGTCGCCGATTTCGGTGGTCTGTTCCCATTCGCGGATGATTTGGAAGTCGGCGACCTCTTCGAGTCCGGTGAGGATGGGTTCGCGCTCGGCGTCGTAGATTTTCTGGCGGCAGGCGTAGTTATTGCGGCCCTTCATGTAGCAGACGCGGAGGGGCCGGTCAAAGTGTTCGTTCAGGAACGGAATGTCCTTGAAGAAGAGCTGTTCCTGGAGGGCTTTGGTGCCGGTGGAGACGATGACGCGTTTTCCGGCGAGGATGGCGGGGATGAGATAAGCGAGCGTTTTTCCGGTGCCGGTGCCGGCTTCGACGATGAGGTGGCGGCGTTCGGAGAGGGCGGCGTCGACGGCGAGGGCCATGTCGAGTTGTCCCTGGCGGAACTCGTAGTTGGGGTGCCATTGGGCGAGGATGCCATTGCGGGCGAAGAAATGCTTGGTGGTGAGCGGGCGCACGGGTGCTGGCGGCGCCACTGCGTCGGCGCGGGCAGACGAGTCGAGGTCCCGGCCTTTCGGATCAGGATGCATCCTAGTGTTCAGTATAGTTGGGGCGGAGAAAATCGCGTTGGAATCAGCGGTATTTTTCATGCGGGAGCGTCCAACCGCCGGTTTTGGAGGCGCTGCGCGAAAACAAGAGCGGCCGCTTCGCCACAAATGGACGGAGTTGTACCAATCCAGTTTAGGGAAGGCCAATCGGCAGAACGCGAGGGCCGAATCGTTCGCGTTGCTTTGGGGGTCATGCGGCGCGTCCGAGAACGGGCGGGGCTGACTCTCCGCAGCAGCGCTTGAATTTGACGCCGGAGCCGCAGGGGCAGGATGCGTTGCGGGGAGTTTGTGGAGCGGGATTGGGTTTGGCCGTATCGTTTTGCGGTGTATTGGCTGTGGACTTGGGCTCGGCGGCGCGGGGCAGGGGAGGAAGCGGGGCGACCAGGGACTCTTTGAGCATCCGGTCCAGCGCCGACATGTGGCTGCGGCGGCAGCGATCCTGATAACTGGTCCAGGCGCGGTAGGCGCGATCATATTGACGCTCGAATTTTTCTTCGTAGCGGAGGATCTGGCGGAAGTAGGCGGAGTCGGCGGCGAGTTGCTCGTGGGCGCGGACCTGGAGTTGGAGCGCGTCGAACTCGGGTTGGGCGGCGGCGATTTCGCCGATTTTCGCGGTGAGGAGCCACTCATGGTGAGTGCGGGCGCGGCGGAGCCGCCATTCGGCGTCGGTCATCTCGCGGATGTGGCGGAGGGTAGTGATGTCGCAGTCGTCAGAGTCTTCGGGGCCGAAGTGAGCGGTGAGGTCGTCGAGGAGTTCCTGGTATTCGGCGGGATCGTCGCCGGGAATGAGGACGGATTGGGAGCGGAAACCGTGGCGGAGTCCGTTGAGCGCGGAGGCGGCTTTGCCGGTGGCGGTGCGGGGTCCGGTGGAGTGGGCGGCGTTGGACTGGTTGGCAGTGATTTGGGCGGCGGTGGCCATTTTGGTTCTC
>JBGSME010001139.1:0-4835 GCA_041740335.1 Bryobacteraceae bacterium
GAACGGGGTGGCGCGGCGATCAGCACGGTGTGCGCGCTACCGGCGCTGACAGGATCGTGGCGGGAGCGGGGCGGAGGTTTGCAACTGACGACCTCGGGCGCTTTCGCGCTCGATCGCGACGCATTGATGATGCCGGAATTACAGAAAGCATCGCCGCTTGGGCGGGCGGCGCGGACGATCAATATGATCCGGCTGGGCCGCGCGCTGACAGATCCGGAAGACGGGGTACCGGTGCGAGCGATGTTCGTCTACAACTCGAATCCGGCGGCGATCGCGCCGGATCAGAATCACGTCATAGCGGGATTGCGGCGGAACGATTTGTTCACCGTGGTGGCCGAGCAGATGCCTACCGATACGGCGTCGTACGCCGACATCCTATTGCCGGCAACCACATTCCTCGAACACAGCGATGTCTACATGGCGTATGGCCATTACTATCTGCAACTGGCGCGGCCGGCGGTGGAGGCACCCGGGGAATGCCGATCCAACACGGATCTTTTCCGGGCGCTGGCGCAGCGGATGAATTTCACCGAGGCGTGTTTCGCCGACAGCGACGATGCACTGATCGATCAGGCGCTGGCGTCGGGCCACCGGTTTCTGGAGGGCATCACGCGGGCCGATCTGGAGGCGCGCCATTCGATCCGGCTGGGCGTTTCCGAAGAAGGTACTCCATTTCTTCCGTTCGCCGAAGGCGGCTTCGGGACTGCGAGCGGCAAGTGCGATCTGGAGACCGCGGCGGAGGAGTATGTGCCGCCGGAGGAATCGAGGCACGGGAATGCGGCGCTGCGGGCGCGTTATCCTCTGGAGTTGATCTCGCCGAAGAATCACAATTCGCTGAACTCAACGTTTGGATACCGCGAGTCCACCGACGAGGAGACGGGGGTGGTGAACATCCATCGGGACGATGCGGTGGCGCGGTCGATTGGCGACCACGACCTGGTGCGGGTGTTCAACGATCGAGGGAGCGTGGTGCTGCGGGCGGCGGTGGATGGGAAAGTGGCTCCGGGGGTGGTTTCGGCACCAGCGGTTCGATGGCCCCGGCGGGCGGCGGACGGAAGAAACGTGAACGCGCTGGTATCCGACAAGGTGACCGACATTGGCAACGGACCGGTGTTCTATAGCTGTCTGGTACAACTGGAAAAATGCGGCGACTGATTATTTTTACGGTACTCGCGGTGGGCGCGGTGATGCTCGAAACCGGATGCAAGTCCTCGCGGCGATCCCGTGTGACGACGGTGGAGGAGGAATCGGGCGGATTGAGGAGCCGGATCGTACTCGCGGATCCGGCGACAGCGATTCAACTGGTGAAGGGCTTTCATCAATTGGAACCGGATGGCTGGCGGTGGACGATGGGCCAGTTCACGGTGACACTGCTTGTCCCGAAGGAAGCCGCACAAAAGGGCGGCCGGCTGAAGGTGGAGCTTACTTACCCGGAACCGGCGTTTCAAAAGCTGGGGCCGGCTTCACTGCGAGCGACGGTGGACAGTCTCGCCCTGGAGCCGCAAACCTACTCCGCGGCCGGCGCCGCCACCTACGAGCGGGATATTCCGGCTTCGGCGCTGAGCGGAGAAACCGTGACGGTCGACTTTGCGCTCGATCAGTATCTCAATGCGGGGCAAGTGGAAGAACGTGAGTTGGGCCTGATCGTTTCCGCCTTCGAGCTCACGGCGCGATGAACCGAAGCGGGCTGCCGGTTGTGCTCGCCTGGTTAGGCGCGGTTGCGGTATGCCTCGCCGTCTTCGGACAGGGGCTGGACTGCTGGTTTCAACAGGACGACTTCGCGTGGCTTGGGTTGCGGGATGAGGTTCTGGACTGGCACTCTTTTCTGAACACGATGTTTGCTCCGAAGGCTCAAGGAACCATCCGGCCGTGGAGCGAACGCGGATTCTTTATGGGCTTCCGGACGCTCTTCGACCTGGATGCCCTGCCCTACCGGATCTTCGTATTTGCGACGCAGGCCCTGAATCTATGGCTGCTGATTGCGGTTACGCGGCGAATGACGGGATCGCTCGCGGCGGCGTTTTTTGCGGCGGTGTTCTGGGGCGCCAACGCGTCTTTGGGTGTCCCGCTGGCGTGGACGGCCGCGTACAACCAGATCCTGTGCTCCGCCTTTCTGCTTGGGGCCTTCTATTACCTGCTGCGGTGGCTCGAAAGCGGCCGCACACGGCACTACGTGATGCAGTTGGTGATTTTTGTATTTGGGTTCGGCGCGCTCGAGCACAACATCGTTTTTCCGGCGATTGCAGGGGCGTGGGTAATCCTCGCGGGGCGCTGGAGAAAGTTGCTTTGGATTGCGCCGCTGGGGGCGGTCTCGGGTGTTTATTTATGGATCCACAATATGGTGGCGCCGAAGGCGGCGGCGACTGGTCCGTATGCGTTGCACACCGACGCGGCAAGTCTTTGGAAAACGCTGCAATGGTATTTGATGAACACCACGGGCGGACTCCATGCGCGGGGCATCGGGCTGCCGGAGTGGCTGGAAACGGCTGGCGCGGCCATGCCGGTGTTGATCGGGCTGGCGCTGGTTCCGTTTCTGCTGGTGTGGCTGCGGCGGGGCGAATGGACCGTTCTGTTCCCGATCGCATGGTTCCTGATTCTGCTAGCGCCAGTGCTTCCGCTGCGCAATCATACGTCCGGCTACTACCTGGTAATGCCAGTTCTGGGGCTGTCGATGCTTGGCGGCTGGGCCTTTTCTGCAGCGTTGGGGGATGGGTGGGTGGCGCGAATGCCGGCGATTGCGCTGGCTGCGCTATACCTCATCACCACTGGCGCGGTTGGACGCGAGGTGGTGGACTACTATCACGACATCTCCATCCGCGTCCGCAACCTTGTGTTCGGCGTGGAACACGCGCACGAGCTTCATCCAGGCAAGGTGATCCTGCTGAACGGAGTGGACACGGAGACATTCTGGTCTGGCGTGAACGACCGTCCGTTCCGGCTGATTGGCGTGAACGACATCTTTCTTACACCCGGGTCAGAGGCGAATATCCAGGCGTTTCCCGACTTGGGAAACCCGAGCGATTTCGTGCTGCCGGCGCTGCAGACAATCGAGACACTGGATCGCGGCGGGATCGTGGTGTATGCGGCCGGAGGAGAGAGGCTGCGGAACATCACTCGGTCCTATACCCAGCTCGCGCGTTCCAGTATCCGTCCTGATCCGGCACATCGTATCGATGTGGGACACCCGATTTTTGCGTCGCAACTCGGTTCGGGGTGGTTTGAAGCGTCCGGCGGGGTGCGTTGGATGGGTAAAACGGCGGTGGTGAAACTGGGCGCGAGCTCGGTTGCGGGGCAGAGGCTCCACGTTGAGGGGTACTGTCCGGAGGAACAAATTTCCGCCGGGGGTGTAGTTCTTTCCCTGCTTGTGGATGGTAAGCCGTTGTTAAAACAGAGGATAGAGGCAGTTGGAAGTTTCTACATGGCGGCAGAGATGCCAAGACCGCTGCCAGGCGCGCGGGAAGTGGAGATCCGTCTGGAAGTGGACCGAACGGTCAGCACGCCGGAGGACCGGCGGGAACTGGGTCTGCTGTTCGGCAAATTGAGCGTCCGGTGAGGAAGGGCCCCGAAAAAAGGGCTCTGGTAATCGTTTAACCAAAACACGGTCACAGACAGAGTAACTTTTTTCTTGACATCGCGAATACTTTTGAGTCTAAACAGTTTTTTCTATCGATCTCAGTGAAACTTTGGGACACAAAGTGCGTCTTATACTGGACGAGGGCACTAAGATGGGAATGAGAACAGCCGATGTGGTTAAATGCGCATCGGACGACTGTTTCCAAGGTGGCAGTCCGAGGATAGAGTGAGAGCAATTCTTTTTTGGCACACTAATTGCTACGAGTTGTGCTATGATGCTTTGAAGTCTCGGAGGGCCACCGTTGGGCGACCCGACTCAGGTGACTGAGGGGCTTGTGATTTTAGCCCGGACCACTCAAGATTTTGAAACGTTCGACACGCAAGTTCGTCAATATAACTTGACGGACAACAAGGAGTAGGTAGGACAAAACGACACCACGGCCGTGACGTTCATCGGGTTGAGAAACAGGGTGGCGAAGCGAGCCGGAAACGAATCTTGATTCTTGGAGGAACTTAGACGATGCTGAAAACTGACATGATGCACTTCAAACAGATTCTGGAGACCAAGCAGGCCGAACTGGCCCGGGTCCTTAGAAACCGCGAAGCCATCGCGATCGAAAAAAGCGCCGACGCACTTGATGAAGTGCAGCACGCCGCTGAACGCGAGCTCGCCATCCGCAACCTTGACCGGGAATCCGGTCTCCTGAGGCAGGTAAAGGGCAGCCTGCAAAGGATCAAAGACGGGTCCTATGGGACCTGCGCCCACTGCGAGGAGGAGATCAACGCCAAGCGACTGGCAGCGGTCCCCTGGGCGCAGTACTGTGTTCACTGCCAGGAAATCGTAGACCGGGCACAGGGCGGCGAGGAAATCGAGGGCTTCGAGGAAGTTCTCGTCCACGCAGCTTAAGCGGCAGCGGGATCCACTCAAAGCCGGAAAGGGCGCAGGCGCGAATGCCTGCGCCCTTTTTCTATTGCGGCTTGATCCGAATCGCCGAATGCATGCGGCCGGCCTGTTCGCGATCCCGACGGAAGGAATGGAACCGGTCTTCGCACATCGTGCAGGGGGCGCCTGTGTCGATTTGCCGAAACGGCACGCCAGCGTGTGTCAATTGCCGCACAAGCGTTTCGGCGAGGTTCACGTGGCTTTTCCCTTGTTGGCTTTCTACCCCGCTGGGCATTTGGGGCCACCAGGGCCGAAACTGGCAGGCGACCTCAGAACCGACTTCGAAACAGCACTCACCGATGGCGGGTCCGATGGCGGC
>JBGSME010001140.1:0-3491 GCA_041740335.1 Bryobacteraceae bacterium
CCACGCCCGTGAGGCAGACCACGCCGCTGGCCCCGACCTTGGAAATGCACTCGGCAATCACCTGCCCCACACCCGTGCATTCCATGATGACATCGGGCTCGAAGTCGATCTCGGCGACGCTGCAGGAGTGATAGGTCGCGCCCATCGCGCGCACAAGTTCGGGCTTGGGTCCCGTTTGCGTTCGTGCCAGAACGTGGACCTCCAATCCCATCTGTCTGCCCAGCAAGGCGCCAAGGAGGCCGATCGGCCCCGCGCCGGTCACCAGCGCGGTTTTCGGCTCCCAGAAGGCACGTTGGCCCACCGCCAGCACGTGTTCCCAGGCCTTGGCGACAACTGAAGTGGGCTCGAGCAATACGCCAAGAATTCCCAAGGTCGGGTCAACCTTAATCGCATATTCGGGCTCTATTCTCCATCGTTCGGACATGTACCCGTCGATCTGCTTGATCCCGCGCTCCGTGTACTGGCCGTTGCGGCACATGTCCCACTCACCCACGGCGCAATTCGGGCAGGGCACGGGATCGGGGCGGCGGACAATACCGGCCACCAGGTCGCCCCTCTTCAGTCCGCTCACCGGCCCCGGGTCCAGCACGCGGCCAAGGGACTCATGGCCGAGCACGAGGCGGATCTTGCCCGGAGGGGCCCAACCGTACTTGCCTTCTGCAATCTCGACGTCGGTCCCGCAGACGCCGACAGCCACGGCCTCCACCAGTACCGAACCGTTGTTCATGTCCGGCTCCGAGACTTCTTCCAGGCATGCCGACCCAGGTTTTCCGGGCTCCACTGTGATCGCTTTCACTTGATGGCCTCCTTCGCCATGCCAGACGCCTTCTTCTAGCGGATTGGGTTGGGGCTTGCGGCGAACGCCGCCTGCTTGCCTGCCTGCAAAATCTGCTCAGGATCCATCAGGCCGTACAGTTGAATGAGCTTGGCCACCGCCCCGGTCCAACCGGTCTGATGACTGGCCCCGAGCCCGGCTCCATTGTCGCCGTGGAAATATTCGTAGAAGAGGATGTGGTCGCGCCAGTGGGGATCGGTCTGGAACTTCTCGGTTCCGCCGTAGACGGGACGCCGGCCATGCTCGTCGCGGGTGAATGTCCGGATGAGGCGTTCGGCAATCTCCTTGCTCACCTCGTAGAGGTTCATCATCTTCCCCGACCCCGTGGGGCATTCGATCTTGAAGCTGTCCCCGTAGTACAGGTAGAAGTTCAGCAGAGCCCGGATGATCATGAGATTCACCGGCATCCAGATGGGTCCGCGCCAGTTGGAGTTGCCGCCAAACATGCCCGTGTTCGATTCGGCCGGAAGGTAGTCCACGCGGTATTCCTGGTCTCCAACCTGCAAGACGTATGGGTGCTGCTCGTGGAACTTTGAAATCGAGCGGATACCGTAGGAACCGAGGAACTCATTCTCGTCAAGCATCTTGGACAGAATTCGGCGGAGCCGATCAGGGTTGACCAGCGCGCTGATACCGCGTTCGGCCACTCCGAGGTGCATTGGTCCTGTAGGGTGGATCGCCGCGAGCAGTTCGGGCATCCGGCGCACACGATCAGACAGGTGAGCCGTCGCCTGCGGGACGCGATCGCGCTGCCACTTCTCCATTACGGTCGTGGCGCACAGGGGCAGAAGCCCCACCATCGATCGCACCTTGAGCCGCGTCGCACTACCATCCGGAAGGCGCAACAGGTCGTAGTAGAAGCCATCCTCCTCATCCCACATGCCCTCTTGCCCCGGCCGGTTAATGGCGGCGGCGATGTAATAGAAGTGCTCGGTGAACTTAACGACCATGTCTTCGTATGTGGGGTCGTGCGCGGCAAGCTCAAGCGCCAGTTCCAGCATGTTCTGGCTGAAAAGTGCCATCCACGCCGTGCCGTCCGCCTGCTCCAGGTGCCCGCCGGTGGGCAGCGGCGCACTGCGGTCAAAGACCCCGATGTTGTCCAGTCCGAGGAAGCCTCCCTCGAAGACGTTCTTGCCGAAGCGGTCCTTGCGGTTGACCCACCAGGTAAAGTTCAGCAGCAGTTTGTTGAACGTCGCCTTGAGGAAGTCCGTGTCCATTTGCCCGCGAAGAGCCTGTTCGGTGCGGTTCAGGAAGAGCGTCGCGAATGCGTGGACGGGAGGGTTCACGTCGCTGAAATTCCACTCGTAGGCAGGCATCTGGCCGCTCGGATGCAGATAGTGATCACGGAGCATCAGCTTCATCTGATCCTTTGCAAAATCGGGATCGACGATGGATAGCGGCAATGTGTGAAAGGCCAGATCCCACGCCGCGAACCAGGGATATTCCCACTTGTCGGGCATCGAGATGATGTCCTCGTTGACCATGTGGAACCACTCGGAATTGCGGGCGATTTTATAGCCGGCGTGAAGGGGGTTGGAGTGGTGTTCGTCCAGCCAGTTGTCGCCGTCAAAGAAATAGAACTGCTTGCTCCACAACATACCGGCGACGGCCTGTCGCATGACATTGGCCGCGTCGGGGGAAACCGAGGGCGGGGTCACCGAGCGGTAGAACTCATTCGCCTCGTGGAGCCGGGCGTTCATGATGCTGTCAAACTCTGCACCAAAGCTCGATGCGACGGCCTGGCTTCCGCCGCTCTTGCCGACGTCGGTCTGGCGGGTCAGTCGCAGCCGCACTGTCGTCGACTTGCCCGCACCCACAACCTGCCGATAGTGCGCCGCGACTTTGGTGCCGTGGTTATCGGGATTTACCGTGCCCTGTTTGCCGTCCACCACGCAGTCGTTGATGCCATCCTTGACGTAGGGACTTTCGTTTTCCGTTCCCGGGAAAAGTTTCACGTGGTTCGTCTCGTTCTCGGTGAACAGCAGCGGGATATCGCCCTCGCAGGAAAAGCTGAAATCACCCAGTAGTGGATGCGTTGCGGCGACTGTGCTGGTGCCTTTCGCCGCCTCGATCCGTTTGAGTTGCGGTTTGCGAGCGGCTCGGCTGGTTTCAGCAATCCACGCCGACCAGTCGTTGCGAAACCAGAGCGTAGGCAGCAGATGCAGTTCGGCCGAATCTGGTCCCCGGTTGGTGGCGGTAATCTTGACAAGGATGTCTTGCGGCCCGGCCTTGGCGTACTCTACAAGGACGTCGAAGTACCGATCTTCCTTGAAGATGCCGGTGTCGAGCAGTTCATACTCCATCTCGTTGCGCGTTCGCCGCCCGTTTGTCTCGACCAGATCGCCGTAGGGAAATGCCCCGTGGGGATACTTGTAGAGATACTTCATGTACGAATGGGTCGGGGTGCTGTCCAGATAGAAGTAGTACTCCTTTACATCTTCGCCATGGTTTCCCTCGCTGTTGGTGAGGCCAAAGAGCCGCTCCTTGAGGATGGGATCCTTCCCGTTCCAAAGGGCTATCGCAAAGCAGAGCCGCTGCTTGTCATCGGAGATGCCGGCGATGCCGTCTTCTCCCCATCGGTAGGCGCGGGAGCGGGCGTGATCGTGGGTGAAAAAGTTCCACGCGTCGCCGTTGGGACTGTAATCCTCGCGGACGG
>JBGSME010001141.1:0-2308 GCA_041740335.1 Bryobacteraceae bacterium
CAGATCCCGCCCCGCAATGGAAGAGGGTAGGTCTTCACTACACGCCCTTTTCACTTTCGCCGAACGTGGCCTCAATCACTTACAACGAAAATCACCCTGAAAATCGTTCGTTTGAGACGCGAACTGCGAAAGTCGGGCTAATCGAAACCGCGTATTTGGATATCAAGGCGCGCGTCGAAAATGGCTAGTTGTGAGAAACGCCCTGAGCGCCGCCCCCGTCCCCTTCGCGGACAGCTCTCAAAAACCCGCCAACCGCGTCTCCGCATCCCCGAACTCCGCGAGCTTCACCCCCATCCGGTCCATGATCCCAAGGTACAAGCTACATAACTTTCGGTTCTCATCGCCGGACTCGAAATAGTCAAGCGCCCGCCCGGTTTTGAGCTTGCCCCCCAGGCCGCCTACCGTTACCACCGGCACCTTCTTATTGTCGTGCTTCGTCCCGGACCACATATTCGAAAGGAACAGCAGACAGCTATTGTCCAGAACCGTGCTCTCGCCTTCCGCCATCGCGTCCAGCCGCTGCGCCAGATAGGCCAACTGGCTCACCTGGAAGTGCACTATCTTTTGATAGTCCTGCTCAGTGTCGTAATGCGACGCGCCGTGATGCTGCTTACTCACGCCGAGAAATGGATAGTAGAGTGCCGACAGGTCGCGGGCCAACAGCAGTGAGGCCACGCGCGTCTTGTCGGTCTGAAACCCGAGCGCGACGATGTCGCACATCAAGCGAATGTGATCGCGGATATCTTCGGGCAGCCCATCCTGCGGACGCTTCATGGAAGACAGCGGGTGCCCGGCGTTGCGGGCTCCGTCTTCCGCCTTGTCCTTATCCGTGCGCATCCGCTCAATGCTCCGTTCCACCTCGCGGACGCTGGCGAGATACTCATCCAGCTTCAGTTTGTCGGTGGCGCTGATCTTGCCGCTCAGCGCCAAGGCGTGTTCCTTTACCCGGTCCAGCACGCTCGTGTTACGCAGTCTGCCGCCGTTCTCAAACAGGCTGTCGAATGCCAACGAGGGATACATTTCGTTGGGCACCGGCGAATCGCTGTTCTGCCAGGAAATGTGCGAGCTGTAGGCGTTCGAAAAGTTCGTTTCGTGGAACCCGGTCATGGCCCGCTCACAGGCCAACACCATGCTCGGTTGCAGAGTCTCCTGTCCGATATGATTGGCCAGTACCTGATCCATCGTGATGCCGCCGTGGATGATCGAACCTTTGCGGATCGGCACTCCAGACAACATGTTGCCGGTCATCGCCGGATGAATCCCTTGCCCGGTGGCCGCCTTATTAAACAGTCCGTCGATGACGTTGATCTTCGTCTTCAGCGGTTCGAGCGGCGCCAGCGATTCGCCCAGTTCCATCCCGGCGCCTTCCCCTTTGGCCCACCACCGGCCGGGACTGATACCCGTGCCCATGAACAGCACCGCAAAGCGTTGCGGCTGCCCGGCGGTCGTCGCTGCCGACAGGGACTCCATCCACGGCAAGGCCATCGTAACGCCGGTGCCGCGGAGAAAGGTCCTTCGGGACGTCTTCATCATCGATTCACCTCTCAGTCGCCGTCAGTTGCTCGCGCCCCCGCTTGTGCAGAAACTGGCGGCTCGTAACGATGCTCTCAATTACGGTTTCAAAACGCCAGCCGCCGCCGGCAAGCTTACGGCCCATGTCCTCAATCAGAAGTTCGTCCGATAGCGCCAGGCTGCGCCCCAACGCATAGGCCAACAGCTTGCTCGTAAAGCCGCGCACGAAATCGACCTCGCGGTGGCCGCGAATGTACTGCCGCATTCCCCGCAATCCCTCTCCTTCAACGCCTCCCGGGAACGTGGCCCGAGTATCCACCGCCCGGCCGCCCAGATCGTGAGTTCGACCCTTGCCCACCGGATCGAAACCTTCAAACGCCAACCCGAAAGAGTCGAATCGTGCGTGACAGGCGGCGCAACTCGGGTTCGCCCGGTGTCGCTCCAGCATCTGCCGTAATGGCAGATCCATCTTGGCCTCATCGGCCGGCAACTCGGGCACAAGCGGAGGCGGCGGCGGGATTTGATCGCCCAGTATGTTCTTCGCCACCCAGTAGCCGCGCTTCACCGGGCTGGTCCGCAGGCCCGGCGCGTTCTTTGTCAGAAACGCCGCCATGGGCAACAGGCCGCCCCGGCCGAAGCGGTCGGCGTCGGGGACGCGAACCCAATTGCTCCCATCGCCTCCTTCCGGCGCCATGCCGTAATGACGGGCCAAAACAGGATTCACGAACGTGTCGCGGCCATACAGAAAGTCGAGGATCGGACGGTTGTGTCGGAACACGTCCAACAGGAAGCGTAT
>JBGSME010001142.1:0-3455 GCA_041740335.1 Bryobacteraceae bacterium
AATCAGGTCGGCGTCTTCATAGAGTACGTTGAGCGGAATCTGTTCGGGGAAGGCATTGAGTGGGGGCGCGGCCGCTGGTTCCACTGAGATATACGCGCCGGCGCGGAGCGGGAGCGAGGCTTTGGCGGAATTGCCGTCGACGAGGACGCGCCCGGCTTTGATCCAGTCCTGAAGGCGAGCGCGGCTGAACTGTGGGAGGTGGTGCTGGAGGACATGGTCGAGGCGCTGGCCTGCGGATTCGGGTGTGACGTGGATTTCGATCAAAGGATTGCGGCTTAGAGGGCTTCGATCACTTCGGCGGCGTGGGAGGCGGGTTTCACTTTGGAGAAGATATGTTTGATGCGGCGGTCGGCTCCGATCAGAAACGTGGTCCTTTCGATGCCCATGTATTTCTTGCCGTACATGCTTTTTTCTTTCCAGACGCCGTAGGCGGCCGCGACGGTGTGATCGTGATCCGCGACGAGTGGGAACGTGAGGCTGTACTTGTCGCGGAACTTTGCGAGTGCTGCGGGAGTGTCGGGCGAGATGCCGATGACGATCGCGTTCTTTTGGGCGATGGGCGCGGCGTTGTCGCGGAAACCGCAGGCCTGCGTGGTGCAGCCTGGGGTGTCGGCTTTCGGATAGAAGTAGAGGACAACATCCTTGCCTTTCAGCGAGGAAAGACGCAAGGCCTGATTGTGGTCGTCTTGAAGATCGAAATCGGGAGCGAGGTCGCCTATTGAAAGAGCCATTCTTCTATTCTGAACGACTGGCGAGGATGGCGGTGGCGAATGTGGTGATGACGGAGGCAGGGACGACCCAGTTGAACGAGATCGAACTGAAGCAAATGTAGAGGCTGAGCATTGTGCCGGTGAGGAAACCGGCGAAGGCGCCGCGAGATGTTACGGAAGGTGCGAGGACGCCGGCGAAGAAAAGGGCGGCGAGGGGGCCGACGAAGATGTGGTTGAGGCGGCCGGTAAGTTCGACGATGTTCCAGCCGGTAGCGGCGACGACGGCGGAGATGGAGAGGGCGACGGCCATGCCGGTGGCGCCCGCGGCGACGCTGAGAATGCGGTCAAAAACGAGAGATGAGGATTCGGCACGCTGGACGAACTCGTTGCTGACGACGTTGCCGGTGGAGTTGATGGCGGAACTCAAGCTGGACATAGCGGCGGCGAGGAGGGCAGCGAGCAGGAGGCCGGAGACGCCGGAGGGCAGTTCTTCGGCGATGAAACGCGGCATGAGGCGGTCAGCGATGGGCGCGGTCTGCTGTTGGAATTCGTGGATGGAGAGACCGGAGCGCGAGAGATAGAAGGCGAACAGGGCGAGTCCGCAGAAACCGAGGAAAGCGCCGAGGAGGATGCGGAAGAAGGCGTAGGTCCAGAGGGTGCGTCGAGCTTCGTCGAGTCCGGGTGTGGAAAGATAGCGCTGGACAGCGACTTGATCAGAGCTATGGGAACACATTTCCCAGGCCAGGACGCTGAGTAACGTGCCGAACACGGTAAGTCGAATGGTGGGGTCCCAACTGAAGAAGACGACCTGGCTGTGTCCGGCCTGCGCAAAGGAATGCCACCACGCGATGGGCCCGGTGGAGGTCCTGATGGCGATCCAAATGGGGATCGCGACGGCGCCGCCGAACAGGATGAGGAGTTGGAGATTGTCGGTCCAGATGACTGTGCGGATACCGCCGGCGGTTGTGTAGAGGATGGTGATGATGCCCATGCCGATGATGGTGGGCGCGAGTTTCCAGCCGGCAACCTGCGAGACGGCGAGGCTGGCGGTGTAGAAGATAATTCCAGACCAGATCATGGTGTGGGTGATGACGACGATGGAGGCGAGGGTCTTGACGCCGGGGCCATAACGCCGCTCGAGATATTGATAGGCGGAGCGGATGGGTTGGCGGCGGATGGCAGGCATGATGATGCGGTT
Organism: Bryobacteraceae bacterium; assembly: GCA_041740335.1. Taxonomy (GTDB): domain Bacteria; phylum Acidobacteriota; class Terriglobia; order Bryobacterales; family Bryobacteraceae; genus DSOI01. The sequence continues at coordinate 1,909 of JBGSME010001142.1, forward strand.
GACGATGGGGACGGCGACGGGGATCATGAGCGTGCCGGAGAAGTAGGTGATGCCGTAGCGGATCATTTCGCCGGGGATGGAAAGGTAAGTGATGGTGGAGAGTAACGTGGCGAGGACGCTGCCGCCGGCGAGGATCCAATGGATGCGGCGCCCGCCGAGATAGTATTCGTCGCGGGAATCCTGGGAACGGGAGAAGTAGAGGCCGATGCCGGCGAGTCCAGCGAAGTAGGCGACAATGACGGAAAAATCGAGCAGGGTAAGGTGCATCGGCAGGAATCCCATCTTACTGCACCTTTTTCGACTGCTGCCGGCGGGCGAGGTCAGGATTGAAGAACGGGCTTTGCGGCGGTGTGCTTTTCGATGAGTTCGGCGAGCTTTTTGATGAGAATGAGGACGGGGTCGGCGGAGCGGTCCCAATCGACCCAGCGCTTGGTGGTGTTGATCTTTTCGCCGCGTGTGATGCGGAAAGTGGCGGGAACGCTGCCCGGCGCTGTGGGGGCGAGAGTGGGCGCGCTGCTTTCGAGGTTGGCGGCGTCGATCAGTTTCTGCAACTCGGCTTTGTCCTGACTGGAGAGCGAGACCGGAGGAAACTTTTCAATCTTGTCGCGGACCTGATGGGCGATGCAGAGGAGGGAGTTATTCCAGCGCACCGTCCATGCGCCGAACCCTTCGGGATGGTGAGAAGCTCCACTGTTGAATTCGAATGTCATGGCAGGCTCGGCGGCGTACGCGGCGAAGTTGACCGCGAGAGTAAGAGTAAGTTTGGCCGCCCACATATCAGGTTAGTGCTCTTGTAGTGTTCCCGCTCCGTAACCGTCGCGGCTCGGTAACGGTATCGGCTCGGTAACCATGGAAAATCATCGTTCCGGCCACAGAACTAGTATGGCGGATTCTGGTCCGGACGGTTGCCGCGAAGTTTTGTGGGGGCGGGTTTGGCCTTGGCTGTTGAACGGGCGTCGGCCATCTTGGCAGCCTCGGCCGGGCTTTGGGCGGCTGGCCTTTGCTTGGGCCCATTGGCGCGGGAATGATCTTGCGGGGCCGCGCCGCGCTGTGCGATGGCGCGAAGGGAATGGGCTTCGATGGCGCGATCGGCGGTGTCGCGCCGAGCGTCCAGGTGAGACATCGCCAGAATCTGATCCTGGGTGAGCGGCGCGGGGCCGCTTTTTGCGTTGCTCATGATAGCCTCCGGGTCACCAAACGTACATTTCCTTGACGCGATCGCTTTCGACACGGACATTGACGTTACTGTTCTGCTGCTTGGCGTGCGCGCCGAGGATCGTGAAATTGGTACACGCGTCGTCGTGATCGTCCTGGAACTTTCTCCAAGCGCCATCGATCCAAGCCCACGAGTTCGAGCGTTCTTCGTTTGACCAGAGAGCAGTTACTTTTTTTTCCATTCAACCAGGCCATGATGGTTCTCCTTGTTTGTTCGGGTAGGGGTTCGATCAGGGGCGCGCGGATTTGATGTTTTCCGAGCGCAGATACTTTTCACTTACCGCGTAGACTTCGTCGACGAGCTTGGCGAGATCGGGAGGCACTTCGAATCC
>JBGSME010001143.1:0-1885 GCA_041740335.1 Bryobacteraceae bacterium
CCCGTGCAGAAACAATCGCTCCTGCGGCGCGTGGCAAAGGTGACGCTCCTCCCAAACGCCGTCTTTCAACAGACCCAACTCCGTCATCAGTTCTCGCACCAGGGCCGACTTCAATCCCGGCACCGGCACGTAATGCGCGCCCCACGGATAGGCCGACACCTCGTTCTCGCCGGATCTCGAATTTCCCCCAGCCTCCCGCTCCATGTCCAACACGACGTAGTCGTTCACACCGCGCTTTCGCAGCCGCCACGCCGCGCATAGGCCGGCCATTCCGCCGCCCACAATCACCACAGCCGCCTTCTCCACTCGTTTCACTTGAGGAAATCCGCCGCCGTCGCGAAGCCTGTGCCCCATTGCCTGAGAGCCATCCACAAAGCCCCCGGCGATCGGCCGCTCGCTCTTTTTTCCCACTCCGAGCAGGCCCACTCCGAGCATCCCTGTCCCAACGAATCGCCGCCGGTCCACCGTCTGCTGCATCCTTACCAGCCTAAACCCAGTTGCAACCGCCGGTTGATTTGTGATCTGCTCGAAGGACGTTCTGATGGCTCAAGACGCCCTGCCCAATCTCGAATTTCAAAACTTTTGGCGACGATTGCAACAAATCGGCCTGAACGCTTACGAAGCCCGCACCTATATGGTCCTGGTGGGTCATCCGCGTTTCAAAGCCCTTGAACTTGCTGCGCGCTCCGATGTGCCGCGCCAGAAAATTTACGAAGTCCTCGATTCCCTCGCCGAAAAAGGCTTTGCCCGCGTCGTTCAGGAAAAGACCAAGCTTTTTTCTGCGATCGAACCCGGCCTCGCTATTCCTCACTACATCAACCGCCGCCAAGAGGCGCTCGAGGCCGAACTCCGCCAGCAGAACCGCTCCGCCGAAGATCTTGTGGAAGATCTCAGCCGCGCCTATTCGCAGGGCCAGGAAGGCCGAGGCACTCTCGACTTTCTACGCATCGTTGCCGAACCCGGCCATACTGCTGCCCACTACCGGCGCATGATCTCCAGCGCGCAGACCGAGTACTTCGAATTTTCGCGGCCTCCCTACGCTGTCGATCCCGCTGAAGATCAGTTGGTCCAGGATGCCTGCGCGCGGGGCGTCACCTGCCGCTTGCTCTTTGAAGCCGCCGGCCAGGTTGACCCCGTTCATGAGCAGCGCCTCACCGTCTATCAGGACGCCGGCGTCGAGATCCGCCACCTGGACCGCCTGCCGATGAAGCTCGCCGTCTTCGATGGCACCCGTGGAATGGTCGCACTTCTCGATCCTCTCGTCACCAAGCCCACCTGGACCGCCGTCATATTCGACCATCCCGGTATGGGCGAAGCCATGCGCGGCTTGTTCGAAGAATATTGGCGCCGCGCCACTCTTCCGGCTTAGAAGGGCAAGGGCGCGGCTCCAAGCCTGGAAGGAACTCGAGAACTTCCGGCGCCGAAGCCAGTCCGTCTTGACGCGATTTTTTCTTAAAAGGCGCTCAGCCGCCCAACACCCGAGCCAGCAACGGATACGCCTTCACGCCGTTCCATTGATGCCCGCCATCGAACGAATCCACCGTCACGGCGTCCTCAGCTCCGATCGCACGATACGCCCGCCGCACTCTCGCTAGCGACGGCTCCAGCCACTCCTTCACCATCAACCCATCCCGCTGTCCCACCTCCCACAGACAAGGCCGCGGCGCAATCAACGATGCGATCTCCGGCACATCGCCGTACTGCAGCAGACCCGGTATCGCCTGCGCACCGCAACTGTACCGCCCGCGAATCCGCTCCTGCATTACGTTCAACGCGCCCGACATCACCGCCACGCGAATCCTCGGCGAAACCGCCGCCGCCAGCATCGTCATGCGTCCGCCGTATGACAGCCCCACGCATCCCATGCGCGCCGCGTCCACCATCG
>JBGSME010001144.1:0-4217 GCA_041740335.1 Bryobacteraceae bacterium
CACTTCAGGCGGCCTTTGGCTCACCGCGAGCCCGGCGTCCGGAGTGCTGCCCGGTTCGGTGAAAGCCTCGGTGAATCCAACCACACTCACACTCGGAACGTACTCCGGAAACGTCACCATCACCAGCGCCGGCGAGACGATCTCGGTTCCGGTCACGCTGACGGTCAAGTCGCCTCCGGCTACCCTCTCCTCGTCGCCGCCGGCCCTGGAAGCCGTTTACGTGCGCGGGCAGACGCTTCCGTCCCCGGCCACGGTCGCTCTGGTCACCTCCGACGGGGTTCTGCCATTCTCAACGAAATCCGCTGGAGGATCGTGGTTCTCCGTCAGCCCGCCAAGCGGAGTGGTGTTCCCGGCGTTCCCGAGCAACCTCACCATCACATTCAATCCATCCGGGCTCGCCCCCGGCTCCTACAGCGGCACCGTCACCGTCGCCGCGCCGCTGGCAGCCAACAAATCCGTCACCATCAAGGTCTCGCTCGTGGTACAGGCCGGCGTCCCCACCTTTACCAGTCTTTGGCCCTTCCAGATCACCCAGAACGCCCCGGACACCGTCATCACCCTGACCGGAAGCAACTTCGCCTCCGACACCATCGTCAAGGCCGGCGGCATCGAACTGGCAACAACCTTCGTCGGATCCAACGTCGTCTCCGCCGTACTACCGGCCAACGTCCTCACCATGCCCGGCAGCATCTCCATCATCGCCACCAATCCCGCCACCGGCGGTGGTGACAGCGGTAGCCGGACCTTCACCGTTCTGTCCTCCACGCCGAAGCTGACCGCGGTGACCAACGCCGCCTCATTCCGCTCAGGCCCGTTGGCCCCGGGTGAAATGATCGTGCTGTTCGGCACCGGGCTTGGTCCGGACACCCTCACCACGTTCGTTCCGCCGGCCCCCAACGCCAGCATCGCAACTACTCTTTCCGGCACTCGGGTCTTCATCAACGGAACGCCATCGCCGGTGATCTACACCTCCGCAACCCAGGTGGCGGCGCTGGTCCCATACATCGTCGCGGGCAAAGCCAACGTGCCCGCCGAAGTCCAGTACAACGCCGTCTCCACCGCCCAATTGACATTCCCCATCGCCGTATCGTCGCCCGGAATCTTTACCGCCGACGGCACCGGGCTCGGACAAGCGGTCGCATTCAACTACGACATCGGCCATGGCGCCTACACGCTCAACAGCGAGCGCGCGGCCGCGCCGGTGGGCTCCATCATCGTTCTCTACGCCACCGGAGAAGGGGTCACAACGCCCCCCAGCATCGACGGCCAGATCATCACCACCATCAACCCCGCCCCGAACCCGCGGGTCGCCGTCCACATCGCCGGCTCGGACTCCGAGGTCCTCTACGCCGGCGGTGTCAGCGGACTGGCCTCATCGATCTTGCAGGTCAACGTGCGAATCCCGCAGGTAAAGGGAGGCAAAGACATCCCGATCAAAGTGGTCATCAATGGCATACCCAGTCCCGACGGAGTCACCATCGCCGTAAAATAGACGGGTCCGCTGCGGCGCCGACTAACCTTTCAGCGGCTGCGCCGTCCCCATCCACTGCGTCAACCGCAACCGGTACGCAATATGGAGCAGTCCGAACAATGGCAGAACCAGCAGCGAGATGCCCCATCCGGCATCGCGAGCCACGGCCGTAATCAGCGCCGCGCCCGTGGCGCCGGTGAGATAGTAAGGCAGCAGCCAGAAGTTATTCCACTGCCAGATGCTCCCCAGCGGCCGTCCCGCCAGATGCGCCAGCATCACCGCCACCAATACCGTGTTGGTCATATAGAGTGCGATCGCCGCGATCGCGAAAAACGCCGCCGGCGATGTGTCGAGCCCCGAGGCAAAAGCAACCCTCGTTACCCCATACGCCGCCGACACACTGATCACCAGGCTGAAGAAGTTGAACAGCGCCTGCACCGGAAGCGGGCGCCGCAGCGTCTTCCAGTAGCTTTGCACCAGCGCCGAGGCGCCGCCGATCAGAATCGCTTCCGGAAGGCTCAACTGCGCGATCGCCGCCAACGTGATGATAAAGCCGAGCGACAACGCCGTGTCGGTCCGCGGCAGCTTCAACTTACACGCCGAGAGCATCGCCGACGCGGCAAGGTAGACTGCCAGCCGCGTTGGATCGATGGCGCCCCAGCAGTTCATGCTCCAACCGAACAACAGCGCCCCGCCGGCAATCACGGCCGACAGATGAACGCGCGCCTTCCACGGCATCCCCGGCGACGCCGCCCGCGGCTCTTCTTCCGGCGCCGCGGTCCGCGTAAGCCCGTGGAAGAAGTGCACCAGGTACAACAGCGGCACCAGCACCAGCCACGCCTCCGCCGGCTCCTGCCAGGAGGGCTGCGGCAGCAGACCCACCAAGGCCACGCCGATCATGAAGTACAAAAACGGCCCCTGGTACCATTGGCGGCACACCTCACGCAGCGGCTTGCCTTGCAGCAGCGCCAGCACGCCGGAAACGATCACCGTGTTCACCACGAAGTAGGACGCGCCCACCGCCGCAAGAATCGCAGGCCGGCCAGCGCTGCCAGCGCCGAAACTGTGAGCCACTCCCCAAGCCACCGCCGCGCTCAACGTCACATTGGCGGTGTTGAAGCCGGCCTGTAACAGCGACGGCCGGCTGTTGCGGTTTGCCACCGACGCCAACAACCCCGTTACCGCCCCCATCACCGCACACTCGGCGAGGCTCAACTGCATCGCCGCCACAAGCACAAACGCGAAGCTCCAGGAATAGGAGCCGTCAATCACCGGCAGCCGCATCTTCCAAATCGAAGTGATCACCGCCGGCACGAAGAAGATCAAAAACCGTATCAGCGTATCGTAACCCGCACCCGGTCCGAAGCCGAGCAGCAACCCGGCGGCGAGAGCAACCGCCCCGGCGGCGCAGATTGAGAGCGCGTAGTGTTTTGCCCGGTCAGGCATTGCGTCCTCCTTCCATTCGCGATTCCAGGATCATGTTAGTTCTCGCCGGCTCCAATCGAAACATTGCTTTGCGCGCCGGTTAGAGTGGACGCCGCATCGGCGCTCGTTCCCCAGATCACGTTGTATCCCCGGGCCACGTTGGTTCCCCACACGACATTCGTTCCCCACACCACGTTGGTGCCCCACACCACATTCGTTCCCCACACCACGTTGGTGCCCCACACTACGTTCGTGCCCCACACCACGTTGCTCGCCATGACGATGGAAGTCTGCCCGGTCACCGGATCGGAGACCACTTGCGGTGACAGTGCCGCCCCGGTGGCCGTGTCGGTGGCGGCCATCGCCGCGTTCACGTCCAGGTAGCCGGCGCCCACCGTGAAGATGTCGTGGTCGCTCGTGTAGGTGATCCCGGTAGCCGGATCGGTGGTCGACATGCTCGGCGCAAAATCCTTGCGTGCCGTTTTCATCAACCGCGCCTTCACCTGATCCGGAGTCAATCCCGGGTGCTTCTGCAGCAGCAGCGCGGCTGCGCCGCTCACAACCGGCGTCGCCATGCTGGTGCCGCTCAGCCGGAAGTAGGGCGAGTTGCCGCTCGCGTTCGGGGTGAACAGCGACATCGGCACGGCATTACCCGGCAACTGCTGAGCAAGCGACATGGAGTCGGACGCCTTGGTGGAAAGAATCTTGTTGCCCGGCGCAACCAGGTCCGGCTTCAGGTAGTGGTCGATCGCCGAAGGCCCCTTCGAACTATAGGTCGCGATGACATCGTCGCCGCGGCTCAGGGTGCTCTTCGTGTTTGTCGCACCCACGGTGATCACATACGGACTGTTCCCCGGCGATGTGATCGTCGCATACCCATGATTGCCGAAGCTGTTGTCGCGGCCCATGTTGCCCGCCGCCACCACCACCACGATACCCGCCTTCCAGGCCTCCTCCACCGCCTGGCACAGCGGATCAATCGAGTAGCTCTCGAAAATCGGCCGGCCCACCGACAGGTTGATCACCCGGATGTTGTAGGTGTTCTTCAACTGGATGGCCCGGTCGATCGCCGCAAGGATCGCGCTCTCATCGGCGGTGCCATCGTCGCCAAGCACATGCAGGTCGATGAGATTCACCTTCGGCGCCACGCCGCGGACGATCTTGCTGGTGTTCGCCGTCGAGGCCCCGCTGGCTCCGATAATGCCCGCAACGTGAGTTCCATGTCCGTGCACATCGGCCAGGCCGCCGGCGAACGACTCTCGGTAAACCACCCGCGACACGCCTTGCGCCGTCCGCAGATCGGGATGATCTGCGATGCCGG
>JBGSME010001145.1:0-1708 GCA_041740335.1 Bryobacteraceae bacterium
CGCGCTGGCGTGCCGGATCGAAAGCGCGGCGTTCGATCGCGATGAGAGGATCCGCGCCGCCTACCGGATGGTGTATGCCCGGGCGGCATCGAAAGAAGAGATCGCATTGGGCCGCGAGTTTGTGTCGCAAGGGCCTGAGCCATGGGTTCGGTACGCGCAAGTATTGTTGAGTTCGAACGAGTTGCTTTTCGTCGATTGAGGAGATTCATTTATGATGACGCGGCGTGATGCACTGAGAACGTTGGGCTCGGGTTTCGGCATGGCGGGCTTTGCCGGCGTGGCGGCCGGATCCGATCAGCCGCTTGCGCCCAAGGAGCCGCACTTTCCGGCCAAGGCGAAGCGCGTGATCTATCTGTTCCTGAACGGCGGTCCGTCGCAGGTGGACACTTTCGATCCGAAGCCGATGCTCACGAAGTATCACGGGCAGCCGGCGCCGAGCGGCAACTTGAAGACGGAGCGGAAGACGGGCGCGCTGCTGAAATCCCCGTTCGAATTTCATCCAGGCGGCAAGAGCGGCATCCCGATCAGCGATATTTTTCCGAAGCTGCGGGAGCGCGCCGATGATCTGTGCGTAATCCGGTCAATGTATACCGAGCGCCCGAATCATGAGCCGTCGCTGTTCATGCTGAATTGCGGCCACGTGCTTCCGGGGCATCCCTCGATGGGCTCGTGGCTTACTTACGGGCTGGGATCGTTCAATCAAAATCTGCCGGGATTCATGGTGCTGTGTCCCGGCGTGCCCGTGATCGGGCCGCAACTGTGGACGTCGGCCTACCTTCCCACGATCTATCAGGGGACTTATCTTCCCAACAACGAGAGCGAACCGGAGAAGCTGATCCAGCATTTGCGAAATCGCAATCTCAGCGCCGATGAACAGCGGCGTCAACTGGACCTGCTGGCCAGGATCAATCGGATTCACTTGAAGCGCGAAGGCGCCGATCCGCAACTGGAAGGGCGGATCCAGTCGATGGAGATCGCCTATCGCATGCAGACCGAGGCGATGGATGCGCTCGACGTGTCGAAGGAACCGCAAGCGGTCCGGGACCGGTACGGCGAAGGCGATTTCGCTCGCGGATGTCTGGTGGCCCGGCGCCTGGTGGAGCGCGGCGTGCGCATGGTGCAGGTCTACTACGGCAACGGCCAGCCGTGGGACAATCACGACGATATTCTGATCCATCGCAAGCTCGCCGCCACCGCCGATGCGCCGATGGCCGCTCTGCTCGAAGACCTGAAGGCATCCGGGCTGCTGGATGAAACCGTAGTGATGATTGGAGGAGAATTCGGGCGGACGCCATCGGTAGAAGTGAGCGGGCTGGTGCGCGTGCAGAACGGGCGCGACCACAACAATCACGGATTCAGCATGTTGTTGGCGGGCGGCGGAGTAAAAGGCGGCATGACCTATGGGGCAACCGACGATTTCGGATTCAAGGCGGTGGAGAATCGGGTTCACCCGCACGATGTGCATGCCACGGTGCTGCACTTGCTGGGTCTGGAACATACGAAGCTGACATACCGCTACAGCGGCCGCGATTTTCGCCTCACCGACGTAGCGGGGAATGTTGTCAATGGAATAATGGCGTAAAAATACCCCGGAACCGGCCCCAATTTCGGGTTCGGGGGTGCCGCAAAACCGGCCGGGGGGCCCAGCACCGGCGGGTCCCCGCGGCCGTGGTTTCAAGTGCCCGGATGGAGTCGACGCGCGGCCTCG
>JBGSME010001146.1:0-2849 GCA_041740335.1 Bryobacteraceae bacterium
ACGCCGGCTGAGGCGCGGGTGGCGGTGAAGAAGTGGCTTGCCTACCGGCCGGACGCGATCAAGGTGTTCACCGACGGCTGGCGCTATGGTTTCGACACGAACATGCCGGACCTCGATGAGGACACGCTGCGGGCGATCGTGGAAGAGGCGCACAAGGCGGGTGTGGAGGTGATGACGCATACGGTGACGCTGGCGCGCGCGAAGGACGCGGCTCGGGCGGGCGTGGATGTGATCGCGCACGGGATCGGCGATGCGCGCGTGGACGCGGAGCTAATTGCGCTGATGAAGGAGAAGGGCACGGTGTATGTGCCGACGCTGTCGGTGTATGAAGCCAAGCGGGGCCCTTATCATCCGTGGCAGCGGCTATTGATGGAGCCGGAGATGCTGCGGCGGCTGGCGCCGGAGAGGCGGACGCGGGAGACGGCGGCGCGAACGGCGCGTTGGGGACACCTCATGGAAAACACGGCGCTGCTGCGGGCGGCGGGAATTCCGATTGCGACGGGGACGGATGCGGGGGTGTCGGGAATGCCGCATGGTTGGGTTTCGTTGCACGAGATGCAACTGCTGGCGTCGAGTGGGTTGACACCGCTCGAGGCGATTAGGGCGGCGACGGGCGCGGCGGCGCGGGCGATTGGAGTGGACGGCGATCGAGGAACGATCGAGGTAGGGAAGCTGGCGGACATGGTGTTGATCGAGGGTGCACCGCAGGAGAACATACTCGATGTGGAGCGGATCCGGCGGGTATTTCTGGGGGGGAGTGAAGTGGATCGCGAGGGGCTGGTGCGTGAGATCGGATTGTCGGGACCGTCGCCGATGCCGGCGTTACGGCCGCCGGAGCCGATCGACGATTTCGAGAGCGAGCGGACGAATCTCGATACGCTGCGTGTGAACGGCACCGATTCCGGCAGCGATCATTCGGTGATGATGTTCCAGCGGGTGCTGCGGGCGGGAGGGGGACATGCGTTGGCGATCCAGGCGCGGATGAGCCAGAAGAAGTCGCCGTTCGCGCAAGTGTGGATCCCATTGAGCAAGGGCGGAGTGGAGCCGGTGAATGCGACGGGATATCAAGGTTTGGAGTTTGAGGCGCGGGGCGATGGCGAGTATCGGGTGGTGTTTCTGCAGCGGTCGATTCGCGACGGGAAGTTCGGCGATGCGCGTTTTGCCGCGGGCGCGGAGTGGACGAAGATTCGCGTTCCGCTGCCGGCGGTACGGAATGACTTGCAGGTGTTGGCGTTTGAAGTGGCTCGCGGAGCGGGCGAGCAGGGCTGGTTGGAACTCGATAACGTGAGGTTTTACTGATGACGAAATTGTGGATGACTGTGATGCTGAGCGCGGCGACGGCGATGGCGCAACGGACGGTGACGTTCGAGGATCGCGCCGGCACCGTGGTTGAGAATGACAAGCTCGAACTGACGGTGCTGAACAAGGGCGGAGCGTTCGCGAACCTGATTCTGAAGAGCGATGGGGAGAAGCTGAGCCCGTTGTGGAATCCGGTGCGGGCGGCGCGGGAACGGAACGAGAACCGGCGGTTCGGCGATAGCCTGGGGCATTTTGTTTGTGTCGACGGATTCGGCCCGACATCGAAGGAGGAAGCCGCGGCGGGTTTGCAGGGGCATGGGGAGGCGCATCGGCAGCTATGGGAGCAGGTCTCGGCGGGCAAGAAGAACGGGGTGACGACGGTGGAGTGGAAGGCGTTGCTGCCGCTGGTACAGGAAAATTTCCGGCGGAAGGTAGAGGTGGTGGACGGGGAGCAGGTGGTTTACGTGGAGAGCGAACTGGAGAGTCTGCTGTCGTTTGACCGGCCGGTGAATTGGGCTGAGCATGGGACGATTGGGAGTCCGTTTCTGGTTCCGGAAAAGACGGTGGTGGATGCGTCGGTGGGGCGATGCCAGACACGGCCGCATGACAAGCAGCCGGCGAACCGGACGCTGCTGCCGGGCGTGGATTTCACGTATCCGGATGCGCCGTTGATATCGGGGGGGAAGCGGAATGTGCGGGCGGTGCCGGCGAGTCCTAACTCGATGGATCATACCGGATGTTTGCTCGATCCGTCGAGGCGGTTGGGTTTTGTGACGGCGCTGCGCTTGGATAAGCGGCTGTTGTTCGGGTATCTGGTGCGGCGTGAAGAATATCCATGGCTGCAGGAATGGATGAACTATCCTCCGAACGGGGCGTTGGCGCGCGGGTTGGAATTCGGGACGCAGCCGTACGATGTTTCGAGGCGGCAAACGGTGGAGATGGGAACGATGTTCGGGGTGCCGGCGTTCCGATGGCTACCGGCGAAGTCGAAGATCGGGTCGCGGTTCCTGATGTTTTATACTACGGTTCCTGAGGGGTTCGAGCAAGTCGACGATGTTCGGCAGGAGAATGGGCGGCTTGTGATCGAGGATAGGAAGTCTGGAAAACGTGTGGAATTGAAGGCATCGCTGCCATTGTAGAGGGGGAAGAGGCAGGGGCGGTTGTGCGGCTTGCATGGTCCTGGTATCATTACGAATTGAGCCGATGTAGCTCAGTTGGTAGAGCGCGTCCTTGGTAAGGACGAGGTCACCAGTTCAATCCTGGTCATCGGCTCCAGTAAGCATCCGGCTCATCCTGCTCGGAAATCCCGTTTCTACAGGAGTGGTTTTGGGAGGCTGGCGGGCGTCCAGTGCGTTCGTCAGGCTGATGCAGGTAAATGCCGGGAAGAGAATTTTCGAGGTCATCTAATAATGGCAAAAGAGAAATTTGATCGCAGCAAACCGCACGTGAACGTGGGGACGATCGGGCACATCGATCACGGGAAGACAACGCTGACGGCGGCGATTACGCAAACGCTGGCCAAGCACAATCCGAAGGTGAAGTTCCGGAGC
>JBGSME010001147.1:0-6044 GCA_041740335.1 Bryobacteraceae bacterium
CCAACGGCAACCTGCTCGCCACCGAGTACGCCAAGGTGTTTTTCAATGACTTCAACTACCGGGTCGATCATCAGTTCAACCCGAACTTCAAGATCTATTTCAGTTGGACCGCCAACGATCAAAGCGGCTTCGGACGCCCCATCAACATCAAAGAGACCAACCCCGAGTTCGACGCCTCGCAGGGCAACTGGAATCCGTTCAATCAGAAGAACGGCTCCATCGGCAAGACGTGGATCGTTTCTCCATCCGTGGTCAACGACGCTCGCGTCGGATACTATCGCCGCCTGAACCAGTCGGTGGTCCCTTCCTTCGAACAGAACTACGCGCAGAAGCTCGGCATCCCCAATGTGAGCGCCGCGCTCATGCCCGGCTTCGGCGACACCAACCGCTATTCGGCGAGTTCGCTCTACGGCATCTACGGAGCAACGCCCAGCCGCGTCGTCAATGAAACTATCTCTTTCCGTGACGACCTCTCTTACATCCGCGGACGCCACGCCATGAAGTTCGGCTATGAGCTCCTGCGCTTCCGGCTCAACAACGCCATCCCCGCCAACCCGGTGAATTTCTCCTTCGCCAATGTCACCGCCGGGCTCCAATCGAACGGCCAGCCCGTTCCCAATACGGGCAACACCTTCGCCGGATTCCTCACCGGCTACGTCGCCTCGGCGACCTTCCGCTCCGAACTCACCAGTTGGCTGCCGCGCTCCTCCATCCACAGCTTCTACCTCCAGGACGACTGGAAAGTAACTCCGACGCTCACCGCCAACCTCGGCCTTCGCTACTCCAACGAAGCGCCGTTTACCACAAAGTACGGATTGATGAGTAACTTCGACCCCAACGGCACCGATGCGCTCACCGGCCGCCCCGGCGCGATTGTCCATCCCACATCGGGACTCAACCGGCGCGACAACAACAACTTCAATCCGCGCGCCGGCCTCGCCTGGCATCCGCTCGAGAAATGGGTCTTCCGCGGCGGCGTCGGCTTCTACACCGTGGACCTCAAGTTCCCGGTTGGCCGCGGCCAATATGACGAGTACGTCGCGGTGACCAACCAGCAGGCCGCGCCGGGAAACCCCACCCCGATCTACCGGATCAGCAATGGCACGCCCGCGACATTTAACATCGTCAACGGCGTGGCTCCTTTTGTCGGCACCAACTACAGCGGACGCAGCGTGCAATACCGCGACCCCAATCTCCGCAATCCATACGCGGCCAACTGGAACATGAGCGTCCAGTACGAGCTGAAGAAAGATTACCTGATCGACGTCAGCTACCAGGGATCGGCAGGCGTCGGGTTGGTCGAACGGTGGGAACTGAACACCTTCCCGAACGACTTCGGTGCCAACGATCCGGCGCTGCGCAACGCCGCCTTCGCCGCTGCGCAGAACTACCGGCCGTATTCGGCCTTCGGCAACATCCCAACGCAATCGAACTTCGGCCACTCCACGTTCCACTCCGGCACCGTGAAGCTCGAAAAACGCTTCTCCAAGGGGATGTTCTTCAACGCCTTCTATACCCTCTCGAAAGCCATCGACAGCCAGGACAACGATAACTCCGGTTCCGGCGTCGCCCCGATTCAGAATCGCAATCTGGAGAAGGGACGCGCCGGCTATGACCGCAATCACCGATTCGTCGGCGTGATCAATTGGGAACTGCCGATCGGCAAGGGACTCAAATTCGGCTCCGGCATGGGAACGCTCGCCAACGCGCTCCTAGGCGGTTGGGAGTTGAGCTGGATCCAGACCCTCGAATCCGGCAATCCGCTCACCTTCTCGTTCGCCAACAGCCCCAACAACTACTTCCCCACTTACGCCGGAAGCCGGCGTCCCGATCTGGTGGGCCAACCGGTCTACGACTTCAGCAAGTGGAACAATGGCGGACCGAACCGCTTCACACAACAAGCGCTGCCGGCCGTGGTCGACATCAACGCGTTCGCCTACCCGGCTGCGTTTACCGTCGGCAACTCCGGCCGCAACATCCTCACCGGACCGCGTCTGGTGTGGGCGCAGGTTTCAGCGCAGAAGAACTTCCGCATCACCGAGCGGTTGAACGCCCAGCTTCGTTGGGATTTCCAGAACGCGCTCAAGACCTACAACTTCGGCCCGCCCAGCTCCACCGTGGATTTCCGCAATCCGCTCACCTTCGGCAAGCTCGGCGCGGATCCGCGCACCGCCTCGCTCGGCGGGCAGCCGCTCATGAACCTGACGATTATGCTGCAGTTCTGAGTTGCCGCCAAACCGCCGGGATCGGGACCTCCCTTCGCGGGGAGGTCCTTTTTTTGTGCCCTCCAGATCCCCGGCGGCCCATAACAGCGTTACACTGATAGTGACTCGGGCATTCCGGCTTGCCACGTATGGCCGCAAATCCTCCCCCTCCCGATCTCGAACGTGACAAAGAGCACCAGGTTCGCGCAGTGCTGCGCGACGACACCGGTTTTGCGTCCGCACGCATCACATTCTTTCAGTACCTGACCATCGCGATCGGGCTTTATCTGGTGGCCTCGTTCTGGGTAATTCAAGTGCAGGAGGGCGACTACTACGCCGATCTGGCGGCGAAGAACCGTATCCGTTCCACGCCGATTCTGGCGCCGCGCGGCAAGATTCTCGATCGCGACGGGCGGGTGATCGTCGACAATCAGGCGTCGTTCAGCCTGGCTCTGAATCGCGATAAGCTCCGCGACGAACATCTCGATCCGATCTGCGAGGGCCTGGACATCGACTGTGCCGGGCTTCGTGAACGCCTGCGGCGGTTCGACCGGAATAGCCCCCGGCTCACGGTTGTCACCGTAAGCGAAAACCTCACTCCGGCGCAGATCGCTTTCATCGAAGCCCGGCGCGACGAAGCGTCTTTTCCCGAACTCGAGATTCTCCAGGATCACCGCCGCGTCTATCCCCGCAGCGGCTTTCTCGCCCACGTGCTCGGATACACCGGCGAGGTGAGCGAATACGAACTGGGAACCGCCGAGTTCGTCCGGTACAAGCAAGGCGATCTGATCGGCAAGGCCGGCGTCGAGCGCTGGCATAACGATCTGTTGATGGGCGAAGACGGTCAACGCCGCGGCATCGTCGACAACCGCGGCCGTGAGATCACCGTCATCGCCAAGAAAGAGGCCGTTGCCGGAACCACCGTCCGCCTTACCATCGATCTCGATCTCCAGGCCGTCGCCGAGGTTTCAATGGCCGGGCGTCAAGGAGCGCTCGTCGCGCTCGATCCGCGCAGCGGCGAGGTTCTCGCCCTGATGAGCAACCCCACCTACGACCCCAATAAGTTCGTGGGCCGCATCCGGCGCGCCGACTGGGATGAGATCCGCAACAATCCGGACCGGCCCATGTTCAATCGCGCCATCCAGGTTCACCTGTCGCCCGGGTCGACCTTCAAACCGATCGTCGCCATGGCCGGTCTGGAAACCGGACTGATCGACGAAACCACGGAATTCCACTGCGCCGGCGGCGCTAGCTTCTACGGGCACTATCATAAGTGCCACTCGGTGCATGGGCCTGTCAGCCTGCACCGCGCCATCAAACAATCCTGCGACGTCTTCTTCTATAACCTCGGCAACCGGATTGGCGTCGATCGCCTCGCCGAGTATGCGGGATTCGCCGGACTTGGCGAGAAGACCGGAATCGATCTGCCCTCCGAGTACGAAGGCCTGGTGCCCTCGCGCCGCTGGAATATCAAGACCTTTCGCCAGCCATGGTTTCCCGGTGAAACGATTTCGGTGGCTATTGGCCAAGGCTATCTCGAAGTAACACCGCTGCAACTTGCCCATGCGGTGGGCGGAATCGCGCGTGGCGGCACATGGTATACGCCGCACCTGCTGCTTACTCCGGCTCCGAAGAACATAGAGGTGAAGCGTCACCCGCTGCGGCAGGAAACCACCATTCCGATCATATCCGGCATGTATGGCGTGATGAACGAAGCAGGCGGCACCGCCGTGCGCCACCGCGAAGAGGGCGTGCCGATTTGCGGCAAGACCGGGACGGCGCAAACAGTTTCCAACCAACTGGCGAATGCCCGCCGGGACCCTAAGACACGCGTCAATGCGTTCACCGATAACGCCTGGTTCGTCGGCTACGCCCCTTGTACGAACCCGGAGATCGTGGTCGCCTCGCTGCTTGAAGCCGGCCTCCATGGGGACCGCGCCGCGCCGATGGTCCGCGACGTTATCCACGCATACTTTGCCAAGAAGAACCGCCAGCAATCGGGCGCGGGCGTGCTCTCGGCTTCGGCGCCGGTGGAGAGACGGTAACAAAAGCGATGTCATCGACACACCGCAGAATCCGCGATCTTGACTGGCTGATGATCGTGATCGCCCTTTCTATTTGCGCCCTGGGTGTTTTGCAGATCTACAGCGCGACCCACGAGACCCGCTGGGAAACCGCATGGTGGAAGCAGATCATGTACATCACAGCCGGGCTGGTGCTGCTTTGGTTGGTCACCACAGTGGACTATCACACCCTGCTCGCTCAGGTGCCCGCCTACTACGTCTTATCGATCCTCTTACTGGTACTCGTACTCGTGGCGGGCACCAAAGTCTTCGGCTCCCGGCGCTGGATCCCGATGTTCGGCGGCTTCCACTTCCAGGTATCCGAGTTCAGCAAATTGGTGATAGTATTGCTGGTAGCCAGATATTTGACAAACCAGAAACGGGAGCACCTGGAGGGCAAGGAGATACTAAAAGTACTTGCTCTGACTATGTTGCCCATGGCCCTGGTAATGAGACAGCCGGATCTCGGGACGGCATTGACGTATCTGCCGGTCTTCGCGATGGGCGTTTATCTAGCCGGTATGCGCGTGCAGCAGTTGGTGATCTGCGGTGTGATCGCGATCGCGATTCCATTCGTGGCTTACTACTTCGTTCTGCATGACTACCAGCGTGGACGCCTGGATACATTTCTCAATCCGGCGGTTGATCCAAAGGGTAAAGGCTATCAGGTAATCCAATCGCAGATCGCCGTGGGTTCCGGGCAACTCTGGGGACGCGGCGTGACGCAAGGAACGCAGACGCAAGGGCGGTTTTTGCCCGTGCCTCATACTGATTTTATTTTCGCCGCTTTCGGCGAGGAGCATGGGTTCGTCGGCGTTTCGTTTGTTCTCGCGTTGTATTTGTTGTTACTGCTGCAGATCGTGCAGAGCGCGCAGTCCGCACCGGATCGCGCCGGGATGTATATCTGCATGGGCGTGGCCTCGTTGTTGCTGTTCCACATCCTTGTGAATGTGGGGATGGTGGTGGGCAAGATGCCGGTTACTGGTATCCCACTTCCGCTCATGAGTTATGGCGGATCCAACACCTTATCCATGTTTATGATGTTGGGCCTGGTGAACAACGTCCGGCTGCGGCGTTTTGTGAGTTGACCCCGTACCGGTCGTTTTCCGGGCGCGGGAGAGTGGACCTTCGATCTCGTAGGTCCTCATGCCGGCAGGCTCATCCAGGCCGGCGGCAAACAGTTTGAACGCGTGCCTGGCACGCGAGTGTGGAAAGTGAACGCGCGTAAGGCGCGATAAGAAAGAATTTGGTAGCGGCTTTGAGCGGAGGCAGTGAGCGCCCGGTCCCGGTGCGCGGCCCCAGTTTCGCCGCGATGGAGTTACTTGTGTTGATGTGCCCGTCCCGGTGTGTTCCGCCAATGTTCGGCGGACTCGTTCCTGGTGCCGCTCCGTCCCGGTGTTCCCTGTTCTCTCGATCCCTGGCCGCTCCGGAAGCGGAGACCTTGAATGACCAAAGAGTTGGTGATTTCTGCCAATCGCCACGAAACGAAACTGGCCGTCCTCGAGGACGATCAACTTGTTGAAATCTACTTTCAACGATCCAATGAATACTCTCTAGTAGGGAGCGTCCACAAAGGACGCGTAACCCGGGTGCTCCCCGGCATGCAGTCGGCATTCGTCGATATCGGGCTTGAGCGCGATGCGTTCCTTTATGTTTCCGACTTCCTCGAACAGTCCGGAGAGGACTACGAACGAGTCGGCGCCGGAGACGATCGCCCTCGCGAGCAAGAGCGCAGCCGGGTTGAGGACGAAGCCAAGGGACGCGTGAACGACCGGCT
>JBGSME010001148.1:0-3972 GCA_041740335.1 Bryobacteraceae bacterium
CTCCTCCCAATTGGGATGGAAATGGCGCTGGTTCGCCGCCATCAAGCAGCCTCTCCACAGCCATGGTTTCGCGCGCCGCCAGACCCGAGCCGCGGAGGATCAGTACTCCATCGCTCGCCGTGGCAGCCTCCACCACCGGCTTCGGTACAACCGTGACCCCGCCCGCCAGCAGTGAGACCCCGGCCTCGTGCCGGTAAGTAAGCACGTAGGCACCCGGCGCGCAATCGACGCCCAGTTTTTGGCGCAAAAGCTGAGGAGCGCTCGCCGGGCTCGAGGAGTCTCCTTCGAGATTCCACCCCGTGCCCAGCATCGCGATCCTTCCCGCGCCATCCCAGGGGTCGCGCGTCACTCCCAGCGTGTAACTGCTGCCTTGCGCCACCTGTGTCCGCGCCGCTCCCCAATAGGCTCCGCTCTCAATCACGCCCACCGTGCTTGCGTTGACAATCTTCGGGCCGGCGCCAATTGCCGGCAGCGTAAAGTCCAAACCGCCGCGCGGGGAATCTCCGTCTGCCGCGATCCATTCGCCGGCCTCCGGGCTACCTCCGTCCACCGTCCAGAAAAGCGTTGGAAACGGCGCTCCCGCCGCGCCTACTGTAAAGAACTGACGCGGAACTACCGGGCCATCCAGCGGCTCTACCGCCAATAAATACTCGCCCGCCGGAACCACCACATCGTATGCGCCTGACTCGGACGTGATCGCTCCAAACACCGGATGCCCCTCGCGGTCAATCGCCAGCACGTGCGCCCCGGCCACTGCCTCGCCATCCCGCCAAACCGATCCGCGAATCCGCGCCAATCGCCGGTCCCCATCCATGGCCGGCTCCTGTGCCGCATAGATCGCGGCAACTGTCAGCCGGTCGTCCGAAGATAACCGCCGCAGCGGGAATACTGCGCGCGGCGCCGCGGACGGCTCCAGTTCCACCTCCGCTCCCATCACCGAATTGAGCACCGCGCTGTGGTCCAGCCCCAGTACGTGCCCCATCTCGTGCAGCATCACCAGCCCGAGATCATGCGTTCCCGCCAATCCCGCCGCTGAATGCCGTTTGTACGGATTGAACGCCACCCCCGCGCCAATGATCTCTCCCGTGAGTTCATCAAAACGCAGAATCGTGCACGCCACAAACCGATTCGCGTCGCAATGGCCTTGGTCAAACGGCGCCGGATCGGTGAACGTGATCAGATTCAGCCCGCTCGCCAGCTGTGTCTCCGGCGTGTAGCCGATCTCCACCTCCAGCGCCGGTACGGCTTCCCGCCAGGCCTCAATCGCATCCACAATCGCTCGCTGCACCCTCGCCGGGCTTTCGTCACTCGCAATGCCAGTTCCGGTGCCCGTATGCACGGTCCGGCTAATCTCCAGCCTGAGCCGTCCATCTCGCCATCGCACTCCGTCCGGCCCGCTCCGGAACGGCTTGCCCGCGTAGGCGATCCCTACCATCAGGTGCCCGGCAATTACAATGCCGGTGCAGAAAAGGGCAAACCTGCCCAGTCTGGTGCGCATGTCAGTCTCATCGGCACGGACTGGCGGGATGATATGATTAGTTTCCGGAATGCTTACTTCGCGACGTAGTTTCACCAAGGTCACTCTCGGCGCCGCCGCGGCCGCCCTCCAAACTCCGCTTCACGCTAAGATCGATCCGTATTTTCACGGTGTCCGCCTCGGTGTGCAGTCTTACTCTTTCCGCGACCGCTCGCTCGACGACGCCATCGCCGCCATGAAGCAGATCGGCCTCGGATCCGTCGAACTGTTCTCCGGCCACGCCGAACCCAAGCTCGCGCGGGACCAGCGCGAGGAACTCCGCAACTGGCGGCTCAGCGTCGATCTTGCCGAGTTCAAAACAATCCGCAAAAAATTCGATGTCGCCGGCATTGAGCTCTACGCCTACAACTATTCCTTCCGCGACGACTTCACCGACGCCGAAATCGACCGCGGTTTCCAGATGGCCAAAGCCCTCGGCGTCAAGGCCATCACCGCTTCGTCCAACGTCTCCACCGCCAAGCGCGTTGCTCCCTTTGCCGCGAAACACAAAATGCCCGTCGGCATGCACAACCATTCCAACCTCCGGCCCAACGAATTTGCCCGGCCAGAGGACTTCGACATGGCCGCCGCCGCCGGCGACTACATTCGCATCAATCTCGACATTGGCCACTTCGTCGCCGCCGGCTTCGATCCGGTCGCCTACCTGGCGAAGAATCACGCCCGCATCGTCACCCTTCATATCAAGGACCGCAAGAAAAACCAGGGCGCCAACATGCCCTTCGGCGAAGGCGAAACACCGATCAAAGAAGTGCTCCAACTGCTGCACGAAAAGAAACTGAAGATACCGGCCAACATCGAGTACGAGTACAAGGGCGCAGACACCGTCGCCGAGGTCGGCAAGTGCCTCGCCTACTGCAAACAAATGCTCGCTTGACGGCGGCTGGGGAGCGCGCGGTTTGAACATCCCCGGAAAACTTTTCCTCACCAATATCATCGAGCGCCGGGCGCTGCTCTATCAGATGATCCGGCGCGATTTCGAACAGCGCTACATCGGTTCCGCCGGCGGTTGGCTCTGGGGACTCATCCACCCTCTCGCCATTCTGCTCTGCTGGAAGTTCGTCTTCGAAATTTGCATGAAGATCGAACTGCCGCGCGGCGAAGTCACCCAGAACTATACGCTGTTTCTGTTGGCGGGCTATCTGCCGTGGACCCTGTTTCAAGAAACCGTGCTCCGCTCCGCCAATAGCTTGGTCGATCAAGCGAACCTCATCACGAAAACGGTGTTCCCGGCCGAACTGATCCCCATCGCGATTTTCTTCTCCTCGCTGATCAGCCATCTGCTCACCCTGGCGCTGGTGATGGGAGCGGCGTACCTGTGGCTGGGCCAGTGGAGCGTGATGTCGCTGTCGCTGCCTATCTATATGATGCTCATCGGGCTCCTCGGCGTCGGCATAGGGTGGATCGTGGCGAGCCTCCAGGTCTATATCCGCGATACCGCTCAGGTGATGACCGTCGTGCTCACAGTGTGGTTCTGGCTGACCCCGATTTTCATCTACGAGCAAAGTTATCCCGAGAAGTTCCACTTCCTGCTCGACTACAATCCGCTTGCCTATCTCGTCCGCGCCTACCGCGAGCATCTCCTCGCCGGCGGACTGCCCGACATGAAGCACCTCGGCCTGGTAACCGAAGAAATCGGCGTCATCGCTTTCTACGGGGTGGCGGCGTTCGTGGCCGGCGGACTCTTCTTCCGCCAACTCAAACGCGGCTTCGCTGACGTTCTGTAAGGAGCGCTGTCGATTTTTCCGACCGGTTGCCAAGCCTGCGGACGATAAGAACGGTATGCCGTTTGGCTCCCTATTCGATCCCCCTGCCCAAACGCAGCAGTCCATCAGCGAACAGGATTGGCTCGACGCGCTTTCCGCGTTTGCCGGTGACGAGGCCGAGGGCGGCCTTCGCCTGCGCGAACTGACGGCTCGATGCGGCGTCGCCGATTTTCGCGTCTGCGTTACCTTGCTCGCGAGCCTGGAGCGTTGCGCGGCGTCGATCTATCTCGCTGGCCTGCTTGCCGACGGAGGCGTCCTGGCCGCTTTGATTTGTGACCCCGTCCTCTGCACTCGCGGTAACGCCGAGCATATCGCCGGTATGGCCTCCGCCGCCGGGCCTGCCTTCGATCTGCAATTGCTGCGGTATGCAACGGCGTTGACTCCGCCCAACGAAGCGCTTCTTCTTCGCGTCCTGAGCCTGCTGCGGACCATCCCGGCCTTTCCACGGCTGCTCACGATGCTCGTACCGCTCATGCGGCACGAGACCGGCGTCGTCCGGGCCCAGGCCGCGCTGGCGATCAGCCGGGCAAAACGAGACCCATCCTGGGTTCGCCAATGCCTGAAGGACCCCGACCCGAGGGTGCGCGCCCATGCGATCGAAGGCATCTGGGGAGCCGCCTCGGCCGAGGCGATCGAGACTTTTATCGAGGCCACCCGCGATCCGCACCACCG
>JBGSME010001149.1:0-4834 GCA_041740335.1 Bryobacteraceae bacterium
GCGCCCCCTCGTCACAGAAACGGCTGGCGCTGATCCAAGACCTTGAGAACAAGATCGGCGGTCTCGCGGCGAAGTTCGAATCGCGCACGCATCCCGCCGGAGACTGGAGCTTGCCGTACCGGCTGTTCCGTCCCGCACACGGCGGGCGGCTTCCGCTTGTGCTGTATCTCCACGGCTCAGGCGGCTCCGGCATCGACAACCAAAAGCAGTTGACCGGCGGGAACCGCTTCGGGGCGTTGCTTTGGGCTCTGCCCGAAGTGCAGCGCCTGCAAGCCTGTTACATCGCCGCGCCGCAGACCAGCCGGGGATGGATCCGCTACGCCACTCCCCGCACGCTCCAGACACGGCGCAACCAGATGCCGGAGAAGGTACCGGGACTCGGGCCGGGCGCGGCGGCCGCCATCAGCATGCTGAAGTCGCTGATCGAAGAGTTCCGTATCGATGAGCGGCGCGTGTACGTCTGCGGAAACTCCATGGGAGGCGGAGGCTGTTGGCACCTGTTGGCTCATCACGGCGAATTATTCGCCGCCGCTCTGCCCTTCTGTGGCGGAGCATCCACCGAGACCGGCGCGGAGAATCCGGCGATTCCGGTGTGGAACTTCCACGGCGCCGCAGACGAAACGGTGAACATACAAATCTCGCGGGATCGCATCGCGGCCCGCCGGAAGGCCGGAGGGAATCCGGTGTACACGGAGTATGAAGGTGTGGGACACAACGTCAGCCAGTGGGCGTGCAGCGAGCCGGATCTCCCGGGTTGGCTGTTCGGCCAGCGAGGATAAGGAAGCATGATCAGGACCATCTCTCTGTTGCTTGTCGGGACGGCGCTCTCCGCCTCCGGTCTTCAGGAAGTGGATGCCGCCATGAAGGCTCTGAGCCAGGCGATGCTGAAGTCCGATGCCGCCGCCCTCGAGCAGTTGTACAGTGAACGGCTGATGTACAGTCACTCTGACGGAAAGCTGGAATCCAAAGCCGAAGCCGTCGCCGCCGCGGCCCAAGGAAGGCGAAGCGAGTTCGAATTCTCGAACGTCAAAACTGAGATCTACGGCGACATCGCGCTCGTACGATGCGACCTTGCGGTGAAGAGCGCCAACCAGCCCGGTGGAATCAGGATGAATGTGCTGCACGTATGGAAGAAGAACGGCCGCCGATGGCAACTGGTTGGCCGCCAGTCCACCCGTTATGGCAAGTGATCCCCAACGCCAGCGATTGAATCCGAGTAAACCGGACGAATCCGCAACGCTGCCAGCGCGGGTATGACGGCCAGACTCGCGAAGGCGCCGAAGATCATCATCAACGGAACCTGCGCGTCACGCAGGACCCCGAATCCCCAATCCGCCAAACCGCCGCAACTCATGCTCGCCAGATTCATGAGCCCATAGCCGGTGGCGCGTAGCTGCGGCCGGGCGATCTGCGACAGAATCGGCATGTTGTTCGTATCGAAGAATCCCCAGCCGAATCCGAACAGGAACAGAAACGACACCGCCATCGCCAGCGAACCTGTTTGAGGCGAATAGCCGACACCCATCATCGATATCGCCACGAGCACGAGTCCGGCCATGCCCGTGTAAATCCGGCCGTAGACGGTGCGCTGCATCCAACGGTCAGCGATCCATCCGCCCACAGCGGCTGCGATCAGGGCCGCCACCATCCAATACAGCGTCGCCGATACGCCCGCCCGCCCCTGGCCGATTCCGAACTCCGTTCTCAAGATCGCCGGCATCCAGTCCCGCACAATCCAGCCGGCCATCGCCGGAAGAGTGAAGTAAATCACCAAGTAGCGGAACGATGGGCTGCCAAGAAGCTCGCGCGCAGCTTCGGCCGGTGACGACTTCCGCTCAACGGCGGCGCCGGGCGCGTTGCGTAGTGCCAGAAAAAGCGGTACCGCGTAAACGACGCCCGCCAGTCCGCACAACTCGAACATCCAACGCCACCCGAGCCGTGGATCATCGGCAACGTATCCACTGAAGCCGCCGACGATGATGCCGATGTAGATGCCCATCTGATGCATGCCCACGGCGCGGGACCGGGTCGCGCCGCGATGGTAGTCGGCGATGAGCGCCAGGGCCGCGGGGATATAGCACGCCTCGCTGATGCCCATCACGGCCCGCGTCCATAGAAGCTGCTCGTAGTTTTGCGCCTGACCCGTTGCCCATGTGATTGCGGACCATATGATGAGGCTCGCGGCGATCACGTGACGGCGGCTATAGCGGTCCGCAATGTAGCCGCCCAGCGGACTGAGGAAAGCGTAGGTCCACTTGAACAGCGCCAGGATCTTACCCCAATTGGCCTCGCTGGCGATATCGGGAATGTCTTGCATCTAATGAGAACTTCATCGCCGCCAGCATCTGGCGATCCAGATAGTTGAGCAGCGCGACAGGAATCAGGAGCGCGGCAACGAACCAGGCGTAGCGGGTGGAGGAAGCATTCATGGGTGCGGGAGGATGTGCGTTGAACCGACGCCACGTGTAACGTTAATCATCGCCGGACGGCCCTGCGGCTGTCAACAGAACGCTTCATTGACAGACTCGCGTGGCGGTAATAGTATTAACGTTAATTCTTTCGTTCGAGGTGATGTATGAGTCGCGAATGCTTCGGCAGTCGAGAGTGGCTATTCGGAACGCTGCTGGCTTTGTTAGCGGCCCTTCCCATGTCCGCGCAGATCGGGGGCGGCTCCTTGGTGGGCAATGTCACCGATCCTTCCGGCGCCGCCGTGGCCGATGTCAAGGTCACGGCTGTGAACGCCGCTACAAACAGCACCTCGACGACAAGCACGAATGCCGCCGGCTACTACGAGTTCCCGCTCCTTCCCGCCGGCCGCTATCGCGTGTTTGCGGAGGCCACCGGATTCCAGAAGGCTGGCAGCGCCGAGTTCACTCTGAACTCCGGAACCCGCCCGAAACTGGACCTCACACTCAAACTCGGGCAGGTCAGCGAGAGCGTCGACATAACCGCGCAGGCTCCGCTGGTGAACGCCACCACCACGGACCTCGGCGTGGTGATTGAGCGCGGAAAAGTCGAAGCACTGCCGTTGAACGGCCGGAACTTCCAGCAACTTGTCAGCCTCCAGGCTGGTGTCGTCTCCCGGCCGTCCAGTTCCGCGGGCGGGCGCGGCGGCATCGAGTTCCATGGGTCCTCGGCACTCGCCAACAACCTGATGCTCGACGGCGTGGATATGAGTTTCGGTGAAGTGAATGGAACCGCGAGTGACACCTCCGCCGGTGGGGGCGGTGCGCTTGTCAATACGGTGAGCGTCGAAGCGATCGAAGAGTTCAAGGCAACCGGAAGCGCATTCTCAGCCGAATATGGCCGCTCAGCCGGCGGAGTGCTGAACGTCACCACCAAGAGCGGGACAAACCAGTTTCACGGGGCGCTGTTCGAGTTCTTCCGCAACGACAAGCTCGACGCCAACTCCTTCTTCAATAATCGAAGCCGGCTCGTGCGGCCGGACTTGCGCTGGAATCAGTTTGGCGGAAACGTCGGCGGGCCGATTCGCCGCAATCGCGCGTTCTTCTTTTTCAACTACGAAGGAGCACAGGTGAAACGCGCCGCGACACTCACCGGCAATGTGCCGACGCCCGCGCTGCTCACGCGATTGAGGCCCGAGATTCGAAACCTGTACGAATCGACCCTCCCCACCCAGTTCGAACCCACAGCGAATCCGTTCGTGGGCTTCCACCGCCGAAACGACAGACGCAGCAACGATGAGAACACCTTCCTCGGCCGCGGCGACATCGACATCGGCCACCATCGCTTGTCGGGGAGGTACAGCCACAATAACCAGGACTTTCTGATTCCCAACTTGCAGCCGTCTCTGCCCCGCATCTTCCCGAACCGGTTTCACAATGCCGTTCTCCAGGACAATTGGTCGATCGCCCCCACTCTGTTTAACGAACTGCGTATCGGCGTGAACCGGGTCGACCTGTTCCGGAATGAACCCGGCCGCGAACGCGTTCCCGCATGGATCACGGTCGCCGGCGTCGGATTGAACAGTTCCCTGCCGTCGTTCATCCACTTCATCACCACCACCTACACGTTGGTGGACAACTTCACATGGGTCAAGGGCCGGCACTCGATCAAGTCCGGTTTCGAGATTCGGGAAGTACGCAGCGTTCGAGGCCAGAACGGCCAGCCCACACACAACTACAATTCCGTGGACGACCTCATCGCCGACAGGTCAAACCGAATTGGCCTGCTGTTCGGTGGCGGCAAGGGGCTCCGCAACCGCAACTACGGTTTCTACGTTCAGGACGACTGGCGCGTCAGTGCGCGCCTGCAACTCAACGCCGGTGTCCGCTACGAGTACTACCCGCCGTTCCGCGGCGGTTTCAACGTGAACAGTTCCGACCCCTTCGGCCCTTTCATCAACACACAAGAGTCGATGTTCCGCGCCGACCGCAACAACTGGGGACCTCGCGCCGGCCTTGTCTTCGATCCCACGGGGAAGCAGAAGTGGGTGATCCGCGCCGGTGCTGGAATCGGCTATCTGCCCCCGCAGGCGATCTACTTCTACGACATGGCCTTCATCGATCCCCGCTTGCCGTTCGTCGCCAACTTCGCCCCGGCCGATGTTCCCGAACAATTCCGCTCCTACCCGCTGCCGCAGAGCTTCGTCAATGCGGTCAGCGCCGACCCGTCGCTGCTGCCCCGCGGACTGATCCTGTCGCGCCAGGTGGCCGACTACAACATGCGCGACACCTATGCCGGCCAATGGAATTTCTCGATTCAGCACGCGGCCTCGGAGTCGTTGGCCCTGCAGGCTGCCTACGTGGGAAGCCGCACCGTGAAGGCGATAGGGCCGCAGCCGCTCAATCTCCGCGACCCGGCCGTGGGCCGC
>JBGSME010001150.1:0-3314 GCA_041740335.1 Bryobacteraceae bacterium
TGCCGCGTCCGACTCCGGCGCGGACGCCTCCAGCGTAGATCACACGCGGGCGGAGGACGCCTCCCTGCAATGGAACGGGGCCGGGCCGCGTGAGGGGCAGGTATTTGAAGTACTGCCCGAAGTAACGGAAGTATCGAAGGGAGTCGCGGATCTGCAGGGGCGCGAGTTCGAACGACTGCGATAGAAATGAGCCGCGGGTGGCGTCAAGAAGATCGTCTCGAGAGTCGCGGCTGCCGGTGACGTTGAGGGGCGCGATCCGGACGGTGGAGTCAAAGGCGAAGTCGGGATCCTCCGGATTCGGTTCGAACACGCGGGTGTTCTCGAAACGGAAGCCGTAGTTGAGCAGGAAGCCGAGCTTGAGGCGGATTTCCTGGATGATCTCCGCACCGCGGCGGTCCGTGTTGAAGCCTTCGCGGATTTCGCGGCGCACGAAACCGGTGAAATTGGTTTTGGCCGGGAGGTTACGCAGATACGGCTGGCTGAAGAAGGCGCGGACTTCGCGAATCTGTCCGTCGTAGCGGGTACGCACGCCGGCGATGCGGGCGTTGCCGAGGGAGTTGCGATTAGTGAAATCGGCGATGATGCCGGGGCCGCGATCGGAATCGTAAAAGGCTCCGTATTGGATCTGGAACGGACGGCGTTCGCGGACGCGTACCTTTACGGCGACCTCGCGGGGGCCGGCTGCGGAATCGGGATCCGCGGGCTGCTGTTCCATTTCGATCAGCGAATATGCACCGGTCTCATAGAGGTTGCGCCGGGATTGGCCGAGCAGATCGAAGTCGAGGGGGAGCCCCTTGTCGAGCACGATTTGCTTTTTGACAAAGGCGGCGGAGGTGTGATCGGTGCCTTCCACCTCCACCGCTTTGATGATCGTGGGGCGATTTTCGGTAAGGCGAAAGGTGACCGCGGCAAGGCCGGCCGCGGAACCGCGTTTCACTTCGTAGCGGAGGTCGAGATCGTTGTAGCCGAGTTTCCAGTACTGCTGCTCAATCTTCTGCACGGAGGCGTCGCGGAGGGCGGATGAATAGACGCCTCCTGCCTGGATGGGGAGCCCGGCGAGCAGCTTCCGATTGGGGATGGCTTGATTGCCTTCAGCGGAAACCGTTTCCACGCGATAGACCGGACCCTCGTCGATCGGGAAGCGGATTTCGGCGGTTTGTTCCTCGATCGCGACTTCGGCGGGGCTGACTCTGGCGTCGAGATAGCCGCGGCGCAAATAGAGGTCGCGGAGGAAAGCGGTCACCTGGGCCGGCTCAGTGCGGGCAGATTCGGTGAGCCGGACGAGATCGAGCTGGCGCCGGAGTTCCTCCTCGTTCAGCGCTTTGGCGCCGGGGAAGCGCAGCACCACGTGGTCTGACTGGCTGCCCGGGTCGATGTCGAAGATCACTTGCTTTCGCCCGGATTCCGGTTCGCGAATCACATTGGTGATGGTGGGCGCGAGTTGGCGTTTCGAAGCCAGCCAACGGCGAAGGGCGGCGGTGGAGTCGTCGGTGCGTTGGATGTCGAACAGGCCGTCGGTCCACACCTGGCGAACCTGTTTGCGGACGGAGTTCGGAACGCCTGCGCCTTCGAATATGAGATCGACTTGGGGGCCGGCCTGAATGGTGTAGATGAGCGAAATCCGGCCTGCGGACTCTTCCTGGCGCTTTACTTGGAGGCGGGCTTCCAGCAGGCCGCGATCGGCGTAGAACTCGCGGAGGCGTTCAAGGTCCTTGCGGACTTCGAAGAAATTGTACTTTCGTCCCGGGCGCAACTTGGTCTTGTCGAGGAGTTCCTTTTCGGGGAATCCGGGATTGCCTTCGAAGCGGATCTCTCCGACGGTTCTGGTTTCCTTTCGTTGGGCGCGCGTGGATTCGGAGACGCCGCCGAAGCGGAGATCGTGACGGAACTCGCCCCGGTAGGAGTTGTCGGATTGTTTGATGGCGCGTGTGTTGAAGCGGCGGGTGACGGCGTAGTCGGCGATCCAGATCTGATCGTTTGATTGGGCGAGGTTCATCGAGTAGACGAGTTCAAGTTCGCGGGTGATGTTCTGGCCGACGGTGAGGCGGGCGCCGGGCGTGGATTCTGTGGAGATGAGGTTGGGCTCGATGCGAACGGTGCTCAGACCGGTGGCGCGTTCGAGGCCTTGGGACACACGGTCAGACGCGAGGCCGGCGGCGAGCGAGAGGGCTTGGTCGCGGGCGACGAGCGAAGGGTCGCCGGCCTGGAGTTCGTCCAGGGTTTTTCCGGTGGTGAGGAGAGCGACGATGTCGGGCTCGGGCAGAGCGGGGTCGGCGGTGAGCTTGGTTTCGAGTTTGCGAGAGCCGCCGCCGTTGAGGGTGAGTTCCACGTCGTAGTCGTCGTACTTGCTCTTGAGGCGTGTGCGGGCGAGGACGTCGAGCGAGGGTTCGATGCGGGTTTCGTTGACGAAGGTAACGATGGCGCGTTCCACGTCGAAAGTGCGCCCCTGGAGACGAATGCTTCCGCCCTCCTCGGCGGTAAGGCGCCCGGTCACGGCCGGGCGATAGTAGGAGCCGCCCAAGCGGAGGTCGGCGTTGATCTGCATTTCGCCGATGTTGTTTTCGAAGATGAGCGGCTCTTCGGTTTCGATGTCGACGGCAAAGCGGAGATTCTCGAGGAATGTATTCTTCTCTTCGAGCAGTTCGACGCTGCCGCGCCCGGCGCGAACGAAGTCGAGAATCTGTTGATCGAGATTGATGTCGTCGGTGTAGGAGCCTTCCTGGATTTGAACTTTACCGGCGAGGGTTATGGTGCGTTCGGGTCCTGGAGTGAGGACGCGCAGTTCGGCGTTGGATCGGGTTCGGAGATGGGCGGGCGCGTCAAGAAAGATATCGCGGACACTCATTGCGAGGTCGGAATTGCGGAAGGCGCCGTTGGCGTAGTTGAAGCCGCCTGTACCGCTGAGGGTTCCGCCGTTGACCTGACCGGTCATGCGGGAGACGGAGAGACGGTCGCCTTCGAAATCGAGCCGGAGATCGAGACCGGAGGCGGCGATATCGGCGGAGTTGGCAGTGGAACGTGCGATGCGGGCAGCGCCGCCGGAAAGTTCAAAGTAGCCGTTGGCCTGCGGGGATTGCGGTGTGCCGGTAATGGAGGCGCGTAAACGCAGGTCTCCGTCGGCGCGCACGGCATCGGTGAACAGGCTGACCAACTCGGCATCGGTGGATCCCTCGAGGCCGACGTTGAAGGAAAAGCCGTTGTGAAGGTCGATGGAGCCGCGGCCTTCGAGGCGCGTCTTGGTGCCGGTGATCACGAATGGTTGGATCGAAGCGGAGCCGTTAGCGATATCGGCTTGAATGGGAGCTTCCGATTGC
>JBGSME010001151.1:0-5530 GCA_041740335.1 Bryobacteraceae bacterium
GATCCACTACTACCCGCGTGGAGGCAGTGCTCCAGACCAGACCCGGATCGGCTTATACTTTTCGAAGACCCCGGTGGAGCGCAGGCTGCTGTTCGTGCCGATCCTGCCAATCGATGTGCGGGGCCGAATCAACATGACCATCCCGGCAGGGGCGGCCGATCATGAGATCCGAGCCGAGTTCCCGGTACCGCCGCTGCTGGACGCGCACATCGTGAACATTTTTCCACATATGCATTTACTGGGGCGGCAGATTCAGACGGAGGTCATATCGCCGCGGGGCGAGGAGAAGTCGCTGATCCTCATCGATGATTGGAATTTCAACTGGCAGGGTCCTTACACGTATGTGGAAGCGGTGCCGCTGCCGGCGTTCTCCCGGGTTCGGCTGACGTGCCGTTACGACAACTCGGAGGCGAATCCGAGAAATCCGAATAGCCCGCTGAAGACGGTGACGTGGGGCGAGGGGACCGAAGACGAGATGTGTCTGGTGTTTCTTGGGCTGACGTTCGATCGCGAGCGGCTGCAGTAACTCAGCTGAATACCAGGACTTTCAGGCACAGTGTACTAGCTAATTTCTACCGGTAAATCTTTCCTAGCGGCCTTCGGACCTGTAAATATTACCGCGCAAACGCGGGCCCAATCCCCCCAAGACGTTGACAATGAACCCTTTCCTGGGTTGGTACTGTTATTGCCATAGTGGACGGTTCGAGTGGGCGAGAAGGTTGAACCCAACGAAGACCTCAGGGGCCCACTGTTTTTGCCTAAGCCGACGTAATCTGAACCCATCAGTCTAAAGCTACTCGTTCCTGGCGCCGATAACAGCAGTGACAGGAAAAGTACCGTCGAAGAAGAGCCAAAGTAAAAGACCCGGAAGCCCTGGGCACGGACCGCAAAGTGGTTTGTGTCTTGAGGCTGAGATCGGGCAGAACAAATAAAAAAGCTCTTCCGGCGGACGCTGCAAATTTCGACATTACTGTGTCGGATGACCGTTGCTGCGGACCTCTTGCTTTTGTCGGCAAATTGAGGAGTGTATAGCAATGCAAATCCGACCTGACACGCAGACTTCGCGCCTGCTTATATTGGCTCCGGCAAAGACCGGGGATTCGGTATTCGGAATCTTGGATCGTGCCCCAGAGCAGTACCATTCTGCCCTCGCTGCCATTCAACGATTCCGGGGCGCGATTTATCTCGCCGACGGCGCAATCCACGCAAACGACCTGACCCCGGATGGACGCCATTGGCAAGCCGAAGACACTCGGAGTTGGCATCTGGCGTCCGCTGACAATAATGGCGACATCATCGGGTCTGTGCGCTGCCGCTTTTTCGGCGAGACGCCACACTTTGAAGACCTCAGCGTGGGCCGCAGCGAGCTAGCCCGATCTCCAGTGTGGGGCGGGAAACTAGCGCAGTCGATTCGGGAAACGTATGCGGAAGCGACTGACCGCGGCATCTATCTGGCGGAGGTGGGCGGCTGGGCCGTCGCGGAACAATACCGGTGCCGCGCGGAAGCGCTGCGGCTCGCTCTTTGCACCTTTGGACTGGGCCGGCTGGTGGGCGGATCGGTGGGCTATACGACCGCCACGGTGCGCCACTGTTCCGCGTCGATCCTGAGGAGACTGGGAGGCCAGTCGGTATGGGTGGATGGCACGGA
This sequence comes from Bryobacteraceae bacterium, assembly GCA_041740335.1. Classification (GTDB taxonomy): domain Bacteria; phylum Acidobacteriota; class Terriglobia; order Bryobacterales; family Bryobacteraceae; genus DSOI01. Next base: position 1,649 of record JBGSME010001151.1, read on the forward strand.
AGTTCCGCGGTACTTCGACGCGCGCTACGACTGCGACATGGAGATCCTTCGCTTCGATTCCGACGAACCGAGTGAGCGGTACGCCAACATCCTGGATTTGCTGTGCGCGGATTTGGCCAACAGCAAAGTGCTAACGGCAGCGGTCCAGGCGCCGCTCCCAAGTGGAATCGCGGCTGCCTCGATTACCGCCGGCGCCGCGCCGATGCGGGCCCACTGATCATTCGTCCTCATAGCGGCCGGGCGAGAGAATCCTCGCCGGGTCCAGGGCGATCTTGAGCTTGGCCATGAGTGCGCCATACGCGCCGCCGCTTGCCGATTCCTTCATGGATTGAATCCCCAGGCGGTAGAAGTGGTAGCCTGCCTGGCGAAACGCCGCCATCGCCTCGTGGTGACACTCCATTGCTCGTTCGTCCTCTCCGTCGACATCGCGATCGTAGCTGATCGACACAATGCAGGCGAGGGTTCGCTCGGTGAGCAGCGTGATCGAGATCATCGGCTCAAATCCGTGGCGCAGAAGGACCTCGGTGGCGATTCCCGATAGTTTGGCCGCATGTTCACCCCGGAGCGGCGCTACCGGAGCGCACCAGATCAAACCGCAACGGTCCCGGAGCGGGTCCATTTCCTGGGGCGGAGGGGTCCGCTTTCGCCAGTAGACGCTCTTCAGAGGATGACCGGTGGGGACCCCCTGGAGAAGCCCGAACAACGGACGGACCAGTTCGATGGTTCGCCGCAAGTCCCAGCCGGTGAACAACCGGTACACGCCGGCGACGCTTCCCGCCAACCGCAACAATCGCTCATTCACGAACGTCAGCCGCTGAACGCGCCCACGGAGTGCGCGGCGAATCAGCCGCCGGCTTTCGGCCACCTGAGCCCGGGTTCCGTAAAGGCCGCCGCTGGCATTCCAGGCGCCGAATTCCATTTTTCGCGCCAAACGCGCAAGGACATCTGGCTGGAGTGGTGTGGCCCCCCCGGTTTCTTCCCACGGGTACTGTCGAAGTCCGCCGAGCACCTTGTACCCGTTGCCGATGTGGACGCCGCTCTTCAAAGTGCCGTCGAGACGAAGCGGGCGCAGCGCCTCGACGACGTCTGGCAATGCGCCGGCGTCTTCGCAGCGAAAAAAGAACGCCTCGAAGTATTCCGGCTTGGGCATTAACCATAGCGTGCAGCGGGTGACGATTCCGAGGTTTGACTGGGAGAACAGGCCGTCGAGAACGGCTCCCACTCCCCAACGGTAGGTGGGCGCCGAAGCCGCACCGAACCGGCCGTGTCCGGTCTCGATAAACTCCCCGTCCGGCAGCACCACTTCGAGGTTGCACACGTGAGCGAAGTGATCGGCGTAGGGAGAGTGGCCGAATCCGCGTTCCACGGAATTTGCCATGACGCTCGCCAGAGGGCTGGCACCGGTACAATCCATCCACAGGCGCGCCCCTCGCTCAGCCAGGAACTCGAACAACTGTTGCTGCGTCACGCCCGGTTCGACGGTGACGTAGGCGTTTTCTTCGTTGTAGTCCAAAATCCGGGTCATACGTCCGAGGTCGAGCAAAACGGAGTTCGTTGCGGAAGGCACCTTTGAACCATACCCCCAGTTTTTACCGGTACTCACGGTATAGAGAGGAACATCCAGCCGATAGGCGGCGCGAACGCACTCCTGCACCTGTTCGCGATTGGCCGGCCGCACGATCAGCGGGATCGTATGAGTGGTTTGAAAGGCCGCCGTTGAGGCGGCCTTGAGGCGATCCGGCGTGGAATCCACCCCCTCGGGTCCGACCACGCGTTCAAACTCAGCCCGGATACGGGCAACTACGTCCTCCGTCAATACCCCTCCTTGTCTGGGTCCTAGCTGCAGCCTTCGAAATTCCCATCGCACCTAGTACCCCTCGTTCTGGGGTACTCTGCTCGAAGGCCTCAGGGCCGGATGCATCAATACGAGGGGCTCAGGGCCCCCAGAAGCGCGCGAAATCCCCTATTCTGTTTCGATGCAAACGTTTAGCGATAGTCATCGAAATCGCGGCGAAATTCAAAAAAAATACGGCCTGGGACTAGGACAGCACTTGCACTTGGCACTATCTAGGGTATACTGATTATGGTACTGGGGGCAAATGCCCCCGCTAGCTAGGTAAGGTTTATTACAGGGCTAGGTACTATGCTCCAGGAGGAAAGAACTATGAAACTAATACGGAGAAGTCTAATTCCGACCGCTGCCCTGCTTGCTGTTTTCGCACCGCAGGCGTTCGGCACTGTGATTGGCAATCTGGAAATTACATCCGGAGGTCAAGCTGTTATTGTAGGAATGACGTTTATCGATTGGGGCCCAGCTGGACCGGGTGGAACGATCAACACGACAACCGGAACAACGGTCACCTATGATGGTGGATCCGCACTGAGTCCATTGAGTGTTCCGGGCAACATCGTCGATCTGGTGGCGCCGACGCCCCCTCCGACGGTTGTCGGATTTATGACGTTTGCGGGCAATGCCGGGCTGTCATTCGATCTTGAGGTTGTCGGACCTGGCGATTCCAACATAGCGTGCGCCGCTCTCTTGGTGAATCAGTCCTGCTCCGTATTCCCTGGCTCGCCTTTCGTGCTCACCCGCACCGCATCAGGCACCAGCATCACGCTCTCGGTGAGCGGTATCGCAACGGACAACCTTCCTGGTATGCCGTCGATTTGGTTGGGTAGTTTCACGACGCAGATCCCAGGGCGGACCCCTGGCCAGATCCAGGCGGACTTTGGCGGGAATCCGAATTTCACTCTAACCAGCCCCTACTCGGGCAGTTTTCTTGTGATCCCCACTCCGGAGCCGGCAACCGCCGCGTTCATCGGAATCGGCCTGCTGGCACTTGGCGCGATCCGGCGCCGCCGGGCATAATCCCGGGATAACCGAAACGGGTTCTTGAGCCGGCGTTGGTCTTCAACGCCGGCTTTATCATTTGCGGCTCCACCGGAGGCCATGCACAATTGCCATCCAGGCGAAGCCGGCGATGCCTACCCATCGGATCGGGCCGCGCCCGAATACCACGGTTGCGTTGAAAAACAGGAACGCAAAAAATCCGTGCACCAGCCAGTTCCACCACTGCCCCCAATCCGCCTCCCGCCACAAGCGCCAGACGTCGGCTGCCCACAGCACTCCAAACACGTAGTTGAACCAAAGGCCTCCGCCCCAACCGGAGCCCATCAGCTCGGCTGTCTGCCGTTCCGTCTCCCGCCACGCCGCGCCGTGACTCCAACCGTGGACAAATTCGAAGGCGGCGCCGACGTGGGCCACGTAGAGCAGGAAGCCAGCGGTCCACCACGGCCGAAACGACGCTCCGCGCGCCGATACAGCCGCGACGTAGCATCCAAATGCCAGCCGGACCGTCCACAGTGTAATCGCCTCTCCGATTTCATTCATCCCGGCAGGTAGAATAGCAGTTCAGGCATGCGTCTCGACAAACACGGGTGGACCACCATCGCGGCCGCGGCTCTCGCCATGGTCGCCACGCTCCCAGGACGAACGCAAGGGCTCGGGCTGGTGACCGAACCGCTGCTCGCCAGCTTTGATCTTGACCGTGTTGGCTATGCGACGATCAACCTCTGGGCCACGCTGATCGGATCGCTGCTATGCCTTCCTATCGGCAGACTGGCGGACCGATTCGGTCCGCCGATCGTCGCCGCGGTTCTCACCGCCTTGCTGGCCGTTCCGGTGCTGGCGATGAGCACAACTTCCGCCATTGCCGTGCTGGCGATCGCGATCACACTGACACGCGGACTGGGGCAGAGCGCCTTATCGGTGGCCAGCCTCGCGCTCATCGGCAAACGCTTCGAACGAAGCTTACCGTTCGCCATGGCCCTGTTCTCATTGATGGTTGGCGCCGGATTCATCGCCGCGTTCCCTACCCTTGG
>JBGSME010001152.1:0-9233 GCA_041740335.1 Bryobacteraceae bacterium
GAGGTCGCCGCGGCGCAGGTTACGCAGGATCTTAATCCGGTCAAGCGTGGTAACTTCCGAGTGCAGGTAAGTACACTTAACGCCGGCTTCGGTGTAATACTGGGCGAGATCTTCGGACATGCGTTTGGTCAGCGTGGTAACCAATACGCGCTGATCGGCTTCGACGCGGAGGCGAATCTCCTTGAGCAAATCATCGACTTGGCCGCGGATCGGCCGGATCTCTACTTCGGGATCGATGAGTCCGGTGGGCCGGATTACCTGCTCGACCACGACGCCGCTGCTCTTGGTGAGTTCATACGGGCCGGGCGTCGCCGAGACGTAAATGATCTGATTCACCCGGTTCTCGTACTCTTCAAAAGTGAGCGGGCGGTTGTCGAGCGCCGACGGAAGGCGGAAGCCGTGCGCAACGAGATTCTCTTTGCGGGAGCGGTCGCCGTGGTACATGCCGCCAAGTTGCGGAATGGTCTGGTGGCTTTCGTCGATGAAGACCAGCGAGTCTATGGGAAGGTAGTCGAGCAGGGTGGGAGGCGCTTCGCCCGGGAGGCGGTTGGTGAAGTGGCGCGAGTAGTTCTCGATACCGTGGCAGTAGCCGACCTGTTTCATCATTTCAAGGTCGAACAGCGTGCGCTGCCACAGCCGCTGGGCCTGAACGGCTTTGCCCTGCTCCAGCAGCTCCTTGTGCCACCATTCCAGTTCGTGGCGGATGCTGACGGCGGCGTCATTGCGCGTTTCGGCACTCATCACGTAGTGCGTTTTCGGATAGATCGGGAGCCGGTTGTAGGATTGGCGAATGCGGCCGGTTTCGGGATCGATCTGGTAGAGGGATTCGATCTCGTCGCCCCACAATTCGATTCGATAGGCGTGGTCGTCGTAGGTGGGGAACACTTCGATGACGTCGCCGCGGACGCGAAAGGTTCCGCGCTGGAATGTACCTTCGGTGCGTTCGTAGAGGATGTCGACGAGGCGTTGCGTGATCTCCTTGCGCGGCGTGGTCTGTCCTTTTTCGAGCATGAGCAACATGCCGTAGTAGGCTTCGGGCGACCCGAGTCCATAGATGCACGAGACGCTGGCGATGATCACGCAATCGCGGCGTTCGAATAGTGAGCGGGTGGCCGAAAGCCGGAGCTTGTCGAGCTCGTTGTTGATTGTGGCTTCTTTCTCGATGTAAGTATCGCTCGAGGCGATGTAGGCTTCCGGCTGGTAGTAGTCATAGTAACTGACAAAGTACTCGACGGCGTTGGAGGGGAAGAAGGTTCGGAACTCGTGGTAGAGCTGGGCGGCGAGAGTTTTGTTGTGGGCGAGAACGAGAGCGGGCCGGTTGAGGCGTTCGATCACCTTGGCCATGGTGAAGGTCTTGCCGGAGCCGGTGACGCCGAGCAGGACCTGATGTTTTTCGCTGTCGGCGAGGCCGCGGACGAGTTGTTCGATGGCGGTAACCTGGTCGCCGCGGGGCTGGTAGTCGATGCCAAGTTGGAAGCGCATTGGCTCTTTTCAGTATAGGGGCGGGCGGTTAGGCGGACGTCCGCTTGCTAACGCGCGCAGCTCGGAATTGTAGTCGGGCCGCGGCTATAGATCTGACGTATCGACTACATACAAATTCATCCGCCCACTCTCCTGCGACGTGAAGAGCAACTGCTTCCCATCCAGCGACCACACCGGCCGGGGCTCATTCAGGTACGGCCGCTGCGGCATCCACAAGCCCCAGTTCCGGAAGGAGAACCGGTTGTCGGCCGGCGGTTTCGGCTTCGCGCCCAACGGGATCGTGACCAGTTGTTTCAAGTCGCCGGTTTTCGTGTTGAGCAGCGCGAGGCCGTAACCGAGCGGACCTCCATAACAATCCGTGACGATCAGATGCTGCTTCAGCGGATGGTAGGAGGGATGGCCGCCCGGCACGTGATGCTTGCCGGAAAGCACACGTTCCTCGCCGGTCTCGGTATCCACTTCATATAGACTCTGGAAGTTGTCGAACACACGCCGCCTCAGAAAAAGAACGGCCTTTCCATCAGGCCGCCATCCGGGATGGTGGAGTTGCGCAGCGAGGTGCTTCAGCTTGTTTAACCGGTAGTCGTAGAGGTACATCTCCACCAGGCGCGGAAACTCCTCGCGTGCGGCGTTGACGATGATGATCTGCCAGCCTTTCGGGTTAAAGCGCGTGTTCTGGAGGCCGGAAGCGACGTCTTTCACGAGATCGCGCGCCGGGCTGATCGCGAGCGCCTGTTCATGGGTGACAAGGCGGTCATACTTGTTCGTCGCGACGTCGTAGAGCCCCCACTCCGGCCCGCGGACGCAGGAGATTTTCGTGAAGTCCGGGCTCATGCGGTTGGCCTGCACCGGCACCGGAATCCCGGTGGTGTTGCCGCTTGCGAGATCAAGCACCATCGATTTGCCGGCCTGGCTGTAGTAGACGGTCTTTCCGCCGGGTCCCCAGAACTGATTCACTCCGACGTGATGGTGGCCTTGAAGCGTGCCGGTGATCTTGCGCGCATTTCGCCCGTCGGCGTCCATGATCCAGAGCGCGCCGGGATAGTAGCCGGTGGCGCTGAGCGTTGCCACGTCCTTTTCGAACCGGAAGAACAGAAGCGAGCGCCCGTCGGGGCTCCACGGTTGGATGTCGTAGTAATGATGCGTTTCGTGGTGCGCGCTTTGGAAGCGTGTTATCTTGCGGCCGGTTACCGGATCGGTTAGCAAGACCGGCTGCGCAAGCGCGACGGTGAGGGTAAGGAGGAAAGCAAAGAGGGCATGTCGCATAATCTATTCAGGGTACGAGTTTTCGGATCTCGTTGCCACGCTGGAGTTGACGATGGGTGCGCGACGTAAAAATGAGGACTTTGCGATTTGTCTGGGTTTGGGTCTTGATCTAGAAGTATATAATACTTCTAGAAAGGAGCCTCCCATGGCCGACGATCTTCCTGCGCTCGAGTCGCGACGGTCCGAGTTGCTAGGCGCTCTCTCTACCCTCAAAGACATGCGTCCAGGTTCGGTGGTAGGTGCAGTGTTTCGCTGCGGCAAACCGACTTGTCATTGTGCCCGCCCGGAGGATCCTGGGCACGGCCCCAACCTCAGGCTGACCTATAAGTATCAAGGCAAGACGGTGACGGAAGCCTTGCCGACTCCGGCGGCGGTGCGCAAGGCCGAGCGCGTGATCGCCGAGTTTCGAGAGTACCAACGGCTGGGCCGGGAGTTGGTGGCCGTCAGCGAAAAGATCTGCCGCTTGCGGCCAGTCGAACAGTCCGCACCGAGCGAACAGGAAAAAAAACGGCGGACGCGGTCCGGCGAGAAGTCGCGCGCGAAGTAGACCAGTGGCTGTGCATGGTCTTCGCGGACATGCGCAAATCGGGGTCGCTGGACCTGGAAGCCGTTGAGATGGCGGTGCGTTCGGCCCTTCATCGGGCCGGAGAGGCGGCACTCACCGAGTTGTTGCGCTTTCCAGAGCCAGATGCGGACCATCGGGCCGTGCCGTGTTCGTGTGGTCAACAGGCGCACTATCGCGAGTTGCGCTCCACGACGATACTGACGGTGGTCGGCACCGTGAAAGTGTCGCGGCCTTACTATCTGTGCGCGGGCTGCCACCAAGGCCAGTTCCCCGCGGATGCCGAACTCGATATCGTCGGTACCGAGTTCTCGCCCGGAGTGAGGCGCATGCAAGCGCTGGTGGGACAGGGCGACTCCTTCGACCACGGTCGCCAGCAGATGAAACTGCTGGCTGGCCTGGAGGTCACTACCAAATCCGTTGAGCGCGGGGCCGAGGCTATCGGTGCCGATATCGCCCGGCACGAGCAACGCGAAATCGACCGTGCTGTTCAACTCGATCTGCCGATCGTTGTCGGCGAGTCCGTGCCGATTCTCTACGTGCAGATGGATGGCACCGGCGTGCCGGTGGTGAAGAAGGAGACCGCGGGCCGCCAGGGCAAGCTCAACGGGCAGTCGGCCCACACGCGCGAAGTCAAGCTCGGTTGTGTGTTCACGCAAACCAAGTGGGATGAGGAGGGTTTTGCCATTCGCGACCCCAACTCAACCACTTACACCGGCGCCATCGAGAACGCCGAACAGTTCGGCAAACGTCTCTACGTCGAGGCCTGGAAACGTGGCTGGTCGCACGCCGAAAAGAAAGTGGTGATCGGCGACGGCGCCGAATGGATCTGGAACCTCGCCCGCGAACACTTCCCGGGCTCCACCCAGATCGTTGATCTGTATCACGCCCGTCAGCATCTTTGGGACTTGGCGCGCTTGCTTCATCCCAACGACAACAAGAAACGCAAACAGTGGATTGGCCTGCACCAGAAACGCTGGCTCGACGAGGGCAAAATCGGAAAGCTGGTCGCCGCGCTAGGAAAGATTCCGGTAGCCGATCCTGAGTTGACTAAGAAACTCCGCAACGAAGCCGACTACTTCGCCACCAATGCTGCGCGCATGAGCTACCCCAGCTTCCGAAAACAGCATCTATTCATCGGCTCCGGTGTCATCGAGGCCGGCTGCAAGACCGTGATCGGGCAGCGCCTCAAACAATCCGGCATGTTCTGGTCCGTCTCCGGCGCCAACTCCATCCTCGCCCTTCGCTGTTGCCACCTCAATGGCCGCTTCGAGGATTACCGGGAGTCTCGCCGCGCGGCCTGACTTCCACTTTCATGTCGTGCACCCGTTGACGACGGGACTGCCAGCGGAGCCGCTTCGCCTCGTCGACGCGGGCCTCGTTTTGTTCGGCAAGCTTCCGCACCAGCCGGGCCAGGGCGAGGCGGCGGTTGCGGTGTTGGGACCTCTCTTCGGAGGCCGGCGCGTGGAGCCCGCTCGGTAGGTGAGTGACGCGCACGGCAGACTCGGTTGGATTCACATGCTCGCCGCCGGGTCCGCTTGCGCGCATGGTTTCCCAGCGCAGTTCTCCGGCGTCAAAGCCGGTTTCCTCCCCGAGTTCGAAAACCTCGACGCCTACGAACCAGCCCCGGTTCGATGTGGAGGGTTTTCACTTGGAGTGACACCGCTTGCGCGTCCGCAATGAGTTTTGTCATGACCTGGACGACCGCCCACGCACATTCCGCGGGACCGGTGCCGGCCGTGATGTGGATCCATAGTTCGCTCATCTGCGCACCTTATGCGTAACCATCGGCCGAAAGACGGCCAGCACTTCGGCCAACCCGGCATTGACCATGTCGCCGATCACGGTGCTGATATCTTTGTACGCTTGCGGAGCTTCTTCGTATAGGAGTTGGCGGTCCTCACAAATCACCGTGCTTCCGAGAGTTGTGCGTTCGAGATCCTTCCGAGATCCTTCGCCGAGAACCGCTTTTAGAGCTTGCCGCGGCTGTCCGTGCGGGACCATTTCCGGCCCGCCCCGTGGGCCAGGGACCACGCGGTGCGAGCGGCATCGCCGCCGGGCCGGACGAGGTAGGTGAATGCTCCTCGGGATCCGGGAATCACGACCGGCGCGTTGCCGGCCGGCGCGGCTCCTTTTCGATGGATCCAGCAATCGCGGCCTGCGAGGTCGCGCGTTTCCACCCAGTTGTGGCAGAAGTCGGCGACGCGGTGGCCATCGGTACGCAGCCGCTGTGGACGCAGAGATAGACGCGGTCCGAAGTTACTCCCAACTCGCGGCAGACCCCGGTATCCTCGATCCGCTCCACGCTCTGGAGTTCGGCGAAATGGTTACCGCTGCCGATGGTGCCGAGACTCGCCTCGTGGCCTGAGGACTCGACGCCACGGGACTCAAGCCACGCGGCGGCGTCGCCGTCGCAGGGCCCTTCGAGGTTTCGTAGCCGGTCCCCATTTGTCCGCGTTTGGGTTTCCGCGCATTTAGTTCCGTGTTCCAAAGCCCGACGCCGCACCCGATATCGCTGCCTACCAGCGCCGGATAGATCCAATCTTCGGAGACGAAGGCTGCGCCGATGGGAGTAACTTTGCCGGGATGGAGATCAGGCAGTCCCACGGCGAGGCGCATGCCGGGGATGGTAGCTGTTATTTTCAATTGATCGATGGCGCTGGACTCAATCCAGGTGGCGGGGGAAGCGATCAGACGCACCTCCGCTGTGGAGAGTGTTACTCGCAAAGGGGTTCCTTTCAGGGTTCGAGGCTAATAGGGATGGAACGCGCACGCGGTGGCGCGCGAGTTAGTGAAAGGAGTGGAACGGGGTGACGGAACTTTAGAGTACGGCAAGCTCCTGCGATTTTCAAGGGCGCTCTCGCAGTTTTTCGTGAACGAGGATAGCAGCACCTCCCCGCCGGGGTGCTAACCTAAAAGCTAAGGCTCATTTCCCGTGGCGATACGGCAACTCCGCTATTCCACTCCGTCCGGCATCCAAGTCACGCGGACCGCAACCAAGGTTCCCTTCAAACGCGGCCTGCGCGATTTGCTGCGCCAACTCGACCAGCGCCGCGGGATTTATCTTTCCTCCGGGTATGAGTATCCGGGCCGCTATTCGCGTTGGGACATTGCATCGCTGAACCCGCCAATCGAGATTATCGGCCGGGGGCGCAACCTCGATTTCCATCCGTTGAACCGGCGGGGGGAAGCGCTTTGCCGGATGCTGGCGCACGTGCTCGAATCGCATCCTGATTGGGAAATGTTCTCGGTAGAAGACGGTTCGCTGCGAGGAGTGTTGAAGCCGCTTTCCGGACTGTTCTCCGAAGAAGAACGCAGCCGGCAGCCCTCCGCATTCTCGATCTTGCGCGCGCTTATCCGGGAGTTCGGCAATCGGAAGGATTCGCGTCTGGCGCTCGTCGGCGCGTTCGGCTACGATCTATTGTTCCAGTTTGACCCGATCGAGCAAAAGCTGCCGCGCGGCGAAACCAAGGACCTTCACCTCTTCCTCTGCGACGATATTCATTTCATGGATCGGAAGAAGGAAGTGATCGAGCGGTACGAGTACGATTTTTCGCTCGACGATCTTTCTACTTCGGGGCTCCCACGCGATGGCGCGGAAATCGGTCCACCGGCCGAGACCGGTGCCGCGCCGATCACCTCGGATCACACTCGCGAAGAATATATGACGAATGTGGAGACGGTGCGCCAAGGGATGAAGCGCGGCGACTACTACGAAGTGGTGCTTCGCCAGACTTTCTCCGCTCCTTACTCGGGCAGTTCGAGTGAATTGTTTGAGCGCATCCAAAAGGCCTCACCGAGCCCGTATGAATTTTTGCTGCAATTAGGCGCTGAGGCATTGATCGGCGCATCGCCCGAGATGTTCGTACGCGTGGAAGGCACGAGGATCGAGACCTGCCCGATTTCGGGAACGGCGCAACGGACCGGGGATCCGCTGCGCGACGCCGACAGCATCCGCGATCTGCTTAGCTCGCTCAAGGAAGAATCGGAGCTGACGATGTGTACCGACGTCGATCGCAACGACAAGTCGCGCGTGAGCGTTCCGGGATCGGTGCAATTGATCGGGCGAAGGCTGATCGAAAGCTACGCCGGCGTCTTCCACACGGTGGATCATGTGGTGAGCACGCTGGCGGCTGAGTTTGACGCGCTCGATGCGTTTCTCACGCACATGTGGGCGGTAACGGTGATTGGGGCGCCGAAGAAGTGGGCGGCGCAGACCATCGAGAACCTGGAAAAGAACGCGCGCGGATGGTACGGCGGCGCGGTGGGAATGATCTCGCTGAACGGCGACATCAACACGGGTATCCTGATTCGGACGGTACACCTGCGCGATGGCATTGCCCGGTATCCGGTAGGCGCGACGCTACTCTACGATTCGGTACCGGCCGCCGAGGAACAGGAAACGCGAAGCAAGGCCACCGGCTTTTTCCGCGTGTTGGGCGATGCCGTGCAGAGCGCCGCCGCAGCGAGTTATTCGCCGCAAACAGGTTCGCCGGCGACTTCCGGGGGGCAAGGCGTGCGGATGTTGCTGGTGGATAACGAAGACTGTTTTATCCATACGCTGGCCAATTACGCGCGGCAGACGGGCGCGGAGGTGATCACGTATCGCAGCGGATTCCCACTCTCGTTGATGGAGCAAGTGAAGCCGGACCTGATCCTGATTTCGCCGGGGCCGGGACGGCCTTCGGATTTTGGCGTGCCGGCGCTGGTCCGCCGCGCCGCCGAATTGGGTGTACCGGTGTTCGGTGTTTGCCTTGGGTTGCAAGGGATCGTGGAGGCGTTCGGCGGAGAGCTTGGCGTGCTGGATTATCCGGTGCACGGCAAGCCGTCGGTTGTACGCAACACCGGGAAGGGCGTTTTCGAAGGCCTGCCCGAGTTGTTCAAGGTGGGCCGGTATCATTCCCTATACGCGATTCCGGACAAGCTGCCGGCGGAACTGGAAGTAACGGCGGAATCGGACGACGGCGTTATTATGGGCGTGCGTCACAGACACCTTCCGATCGAAGCGGTGCAGTTTCATCCAGAGTCGATTCTGACCCTGGAGAACGATTGCGGACTGCGCCTGATGCGCAACGTGGTCCAGACACTTGGTGTGCGGCCGAGCGTGGCGAAGAGCTGACATGCGCCGCAAGTGGCTGGGCTCGGCCGCCATTTTCGTTATCGCGGCCGCGGTGACGAGTTTGTTCTTCATCAACTTCTGCGCGACGGTGTTCCGGTGCGGCTGCCAATCGGTGTGGGGGCTGGCTGACAAGTACTGCAACATCCACGCGGCGCACGGGAAGCACTGCCCGTGGTGTGTGTTCGGGTACGCCGGATACATCGGCGTGTATGGATCGATGATCGCGACCCAAGCATTGGTGGTGATCGGGGGGATGCGGCTCGGCTGGGGATGGTTCCAGCAGCTTGCCGTGGCGCTGGCGGCGTTCCCTGTGAGCGGGTTGGTTCTAGCCGTTGCTTTAGGGCTTTACACTGGGTACTGGGACTAATGCTGGTTGCCCTTCTCAAATTCGGGGCCGATACTGGATTGATGTTTGGCGACCTTATTTACGTGCTGTTTCTGGCTATCGTCGTTTGGCTGGTTGTGTCCGGCGGTGACGACATCGGCGGCGGACGGCGCGCGCGGCTTCCCGTTCCTCTTTGACCGCAGTGGTTGTGGGCGGCGGATTAGCGGGCCTCGCATCGGCAGCGGCTCTCGCCGAATCCGGCTACGAAGTGGACGTTCTTGAAGCGCGTGCGTTTCCCGGCGGCCGTGCTACCTCTTACGCGGTTCCCGGCGACGAGCATATCGACAACTGCCAGCACGTGTTGCTGCGATGCTGCTCGAACCTGATCGACTTCTACGAAAAGCTTGGCGTCGCTGAGGCCATCGAATTCCACCGCAAGTTCTATTTTCTCGAACCGGGTGGACGGCTATCGACATTCG
>JBGSME010001153.1:0-1680 GCA_041740335.1 Bryobacteraceae bacterium
GCGCTGGTGGCGCTGGCCCCGCTTGCATTCGGCGAAGGATTCCGTACGATTCAACGCCGCCGGCTGGACCTCGGCATCGCCGCGAGCCTCGCCCTAGCCGCGCCCGTGATTCTGGTGTATTTCCCGCTGCTGCGCTCCAGCCGCGGCTATCAGCTCAAGGGGCCGATTTTTGACCCGGTTCCGGTTCGCCTGGCGGCCACGTATTTCGAGCTGATCCTGCCGGCGCTGCCGGTGGCTGTGGCGGCACTCGCGGGTGGGCTGCTCTGGGCAAAATTCAGCAAGGCAGACACGCCCGGGATTGCCAGTTCCATTCCGGCGCACGAAGCCGCCGCCGTCGCTGCTCTCGCGCTTGCCCCGGCGATCGCCTTCGCTCTCGCGATCGCGATGAAAGGCGGATATTTCACCCGCTATGGACTCGGCGCCGCAGCCGGTTTCGCGATTGCCGCAGTGTGGATGCACTCCCGCCTGCTGCCGCGAACGCCGCTCGTTTTACCCCTTCTCGCCATGGCATGGTTTGGCGTCCGGTATGTCAACGAGCCAGCCAACTTTCCGATCGCCTCCGAGGCGGAGGCGCTTGCCCGCACTGATCCAAAATCGCCGATCGTGGTCACCGACGGCCAGACATTCCTCGAGTTGAACCATTACGCCGACCCGATTACCGCCGCCCGCCTGGTGTTCCTCACCGACCGCGCCGCGGCGCTGCAGCACATGCAAACCGACTGTTACGACCGCATCATGCCGATCCTCGAGCCGTGGTTCCCGATTCGCGGCCGGGTGGTTCTCGGATCCGAGTTCCTTGCCAGGCGGGAGCCCTTCCTGACCTACGGCACCAACAGCCGGAAACACACGTGGCTACCCCAGCAACTGGAGGCTTTGTCGATACCGATGGTCCCCCGCTGGACGTCGCCTTCGCGCACGTTGTCCGCAGTCGGATGGGCTCACTCTCACTCAGAGGAAATCGAGGATCTAGACAACCGTAGCTTGTCGCGGCGCATCCACGCCGGCACCGGACAATAGCTTCCGATACCACCCGATCGTTTCCGCCAAACCCTTGTCCAGAGCATGCTGCGGTTTCCACCCCAAACGCACCCGCGCCTTGGACGCGCTCAGATACTGCGCCCGGATTTCGTTGGACGCCTGATTGAGGATCTCGGGCTCCAGATCGGTGCCCATCAGTCTCGCGATCCGCGAAACCAGCTCGAGCACGGTCACTGGCGTCTCGTTCGAGAAATTGAACGCCTCGCCCGCCCCAACGCGCCCATCGGCGAGCGACTCGGCCAGCAGCAGGTATGCGCTCACCGCGTCCTCCACGTAGAAGTAGTCGCGCGTGAACTGCCCGTCGCTGCGGACCACCGGCCGCTCCCCCCGCACCAGCGATCGAATCGTGCCCGGGACAAGGCGGTTCCAATTGAGGTCCCCCGGGCCGAACAGGTTGCCGCAACGCGTGATGGCCACCGGCAGGCCAAACGACACGGCATAGGACTGGGCAATCAAATCCGCACAGCTCTTGCTCACATCGTAGGGATGCCGGCCGGCAAGCGCGGTGTCCTCTTCGTACGGCAGCACGATCTGTGATCCGTAAGCTTTATCGGAAGAGGCGACCAGCACCTGCCTCACCATCGGCGCCCGGCGGCATGCCTCGAGCATCTTCCAAGTACCGCCAATGTTGGCCTCGAAGGT
>JBGSME010001154.1:0-6314 GCA_041740335.1 Bryobacteraceae bacterium
ATCGCCAATATCGCCTCCGCCAACGCCTGCGGATGCGCCGGTGGCACCACCGTCCCGCACTGCGATACGAACCGGTGCAATTCCGACCCCCGCGCCGCCGTCGCCACCACCGGACGTCCCGACGCCAGCATCGCCAGTAGCTTCGATGGCATCACCAGATCCGCGAATACCGCCCGCTGCGTCAGCAAATGCAGATCCGCCGCGTTCAACAAATCGTTCAGCCGCTCCACCGGCTGCAATGGCAAAAACCGGATGTTCGTCAGATTCCGCGCCATATTCCGCAAATGCTCCATCCGCACTCCCGCCCCCGCTACCACGAAAACCACGCCCGGCTCGTTCCGCAATATGCTCGCCGCGTCCACCAGCGTGTCCAACCCCTGCTTCTCGTTCACCGTCCCGGAAAATAACCCCACAATCGCATCATCGGCGATCCCCAACTCTTCCCGAATTGGATTCGACGCCGTCTTCTTCGGAAAAATACTGTCCGTGTGTACCCAGTTCGGCAAATACACGATCCGCGACGCCGGTACTCCCTTTTCCGCCAACCGGTGGCACATCCGCCGCGATATCGTCGACACCACGTCGAACCGCTTCCGCAGCGTACGGTCCGCCCACCGCATCGCCCGCCGCAAAAGCGGCCTCTGGATCTGATGCGTCTCAAGCGCGATGTCGACCTCGAAATCCTGTACGTGTAGCCACGTCAGTGCCCCCGTCAACTTCCCTAACACCAACATCGGGATCGCACTCAACACCGTCGGCTCCACCGCGATCACTACATCCGGCGGCCGGAATATTCGCGCCGCCACAGCCGGCAGACTCGATATCAGAAAACTCAGCATGTACAGGATCCGCCGCCATCCTGCCGGCTGCGACGGTAGCCATATCGGGCATCGCGTCACTTTTACCCCGTTTAGTACCTCTCCGGAGTATTGGTACTGCCGGTATGGCCTCTGTACCTTCCATTCCGGAAAATACGGCGGCGGGCATATTACCCGTACTTCATATCCCGAAGCTGCGAGCCTTTCGCACAGTTCCGCCGTGTACGGGGCGGTACCGGTTGGTTCGGGTCTATAGAACAAATGGTGTACAACTGCACGCATGTGGTCCTGCTTGACTACCAGTACTACATTGTGTCACCCTTTGCTCTCGCTTGCTGAGCCCCCCTCGCTTCCCAAAAAGCGTAGCTCCGATCATCTTCCAACTCACCCCCTCCCGAACCCCCAATCGCTTCCACCTGCGCACCATACCCACATCCCCGCAATAATCCCAAAATCGGCTCCCGATCCACCCCTGCGTGGAATTCCACCACTAATTTGGGACGCCATCTGCTCAGTACGCCACGCATCCCCGCCAGCGCCTCTCCCTCCATCCCCTGCACATCCACCTTCACCCCGTGGACCTCAACCCGGCCCTGCGCCAAAACCGGCCACAGCGTGTCCAGCGCTTGATGCGCAATCGTCTCGAACCTCGTCCCTCCGCTCAACGTCCTGTCCGCCATCCCGCGCGTCTCAGGCAGCCGCAGCGTGCTACGCTCCTTTGAATCCGACAACGCCACCGCAACGATCCGCAACTGCTCCAACCCGTTCGCCGACCGCATCTTCTCCAGGCACTCCACCGTCCCCGCCACCGGCTCAAACGCAAATACGCGCCCCGCCCTCCCCGTCAGCCTGCTCAACGCCAGCGCCGTGTATCCGTAATGGGCCCCCACATCCAGCCACGTCTCCCCCGCCTTCACATGCCGCCCGAACCACTCGAGCAATGGCCGCTCCGTCGTCCCCAACAAAGCACCCGGATAGTCATACCACGACGTGTACAACCGCTCCCCGCGCAACGGACCACCCCATATCCGTCGCGCCGCCACCCTACGCGGCAACATTCCCCGAATCGTCTCCTTAAGCCCCCGCGGCATCCCCATCGTCACTCCTGCCATCCCAGGTCCGCCCGGAACATCTCCACCAGTCGGCGCGTGCAGAGCCCGATTTCAAAATGGTCTAGGAATGTGCGACGTGCTTCTTTTCGCATCCGCTCGCGCTCATCTACGCTCAGTGAATTCCATCGCCGGAGCCCTTCAATGAGTCCGGGCACTGTGTCGTCAACTACGATTGCGCCCCCGTTGCTGCCCATTGTCCTATGGGTGTTCACCTTGTTCGTGATGACGGCAGGACATCCCAGCCCGAGAGCTTCCACCAACGAGAAGGAAAGGGATTCACAGTGCGAAGGCAGCACAAATAAGTCTGCAGCCTCCAGCGCAGACCACTTGTCGTCACCGAGTAGCGCTCCCGTCCAAACTACGCGATCCCGCAACCCCAACGAAAGCGCGAGCTTCTCCAGCGCCGGTCGAATCGATGAAAAATCGGGTCCCGCGATCACAAGCTGTACGTCCCGGCATTCGCTCGCCAACGCGGCAAAAGCATTTAACAGCAGGTCACAGCCCTTTACCGGGTGAAGCCGTCCAAGAAAGAGCCACAGCCGTCTATCCCTCAATTCCGGAAACGCGGCGCGAAATAGGTCTGGACCGATAGTTGATTCCGTACGCGGATCCGCGATCCCGAGCGGGCAGATTAGCTTTCTGCCCGGCAGAGACCCGAAGGCGCTTTCGGCTAGTTCCTGTTCTTCAGTGGAGCCGAGTATCACGCCCAGCGATCCGATCAGCGTGTGACGCTCTGCAACCTTCCAGTACAACGCCTTCCGCATTCTCTGTATCGGCCCTCTGTTGAACCATGGATTCAACATCGAATGCGTAAACACGTAGTAAGGAATCTTTGCCGCCCGGCACGCGGACTGAGTTCCGTAGCTGTGGTGTCGCCAGAGCCCGTGTAGCAGTACGACGTCGTAGTCTCCGAGATTCTCGCGGAGCCAGCCGCTCAAGCCTCGGCAGTATCGGTAAAACCCAATCGGTGGCCCAGCGTGATGCACCTTGGCGTTTCTGATTGAGCCACTTTGTGCAATGCCGTCAAGTGTAAGGATATCGTTGACGAATCCCGCCGAAGAGAGGCTCGCCGTCAGGTTTTCGCAAGCCGAGACCGGGCCTCCAAAGGAGGGCGCGAGGCTTTCGATGCAGTGCAGGACTCTCTTCATCCTCGAACGGGCGCCATGTTTCTCGGATGCATCGGAACAGTTCTGCTCAACGGATTCAAGGCGGCTCCCACTGCCCCGCGACCCAAGTCAGTCGGACCCGGCATGAATAGCAGGACGAACATCAGCGCCGACATTGGGTTCCCGCTGTTTATCAATAGACGCTCGAACATCGCAAGTGTGCAGTAGCCGATGAGGAAACTGAAGCCGATGATAGCCGCAGGGTCGCCGCCTCGCGCGAAGCGGAAGAGTCGGAATCCGGTGGCTCCTAGGAGTGCAAACGTAAAACCACCTCCGAGGATGCCTGTCTCGGCGAGCAACGATAGGTATCCGTTGTGGGCTGAGCCAAGGATGACCATGTACTGCTCGTGCTGCCGGAGGCCGACCCCGAAAACAGGATTTTCAAAGAAGAGGGCTGCCGCCTCATCCCATGCATCAAGGCGTCCGGAGAATCCACTGCCAAGCCCCCGATCGCGATGATCCAGAAGCAACATCGTATTCACAGCCGACCACACCTCATCCTCAAAAACAGCGGTAAGGGCTAGTCCTCCAAGTAACGCGACCAAGGCAATAAAATGCAATCGGCGTCTCCCCGCCTTGCGGAACAGTAGCGAAAACACGAGATATGTCGCCAGCATGCTGAAACATGCCACCAGGGATCCTCGTGCCTGGGCCAGTAGAATGGCCGCCAGGTTCAGTGTGATCATTCCCAAACGGAATACCATGCCTGGGGCCGCCAGCGAGGCCGCGACGATACTAAATGCTACGAGTCCGAGGTGGTTGGGGTGAGTGAGGATACCGAAGCTGAGGCGTCCGTTGTAGGCAACGGAAAACTCATCGGCGTTTGTGTACACAAAGGCCATGAGGCACGTGCCCAAGGCCGCATAGGAAACCAGGACTCGGTGAATCTGCTTGCCGATCAATTGCCAGACTCCGGCGGCGGAGACTAACATCGCCATCGCCAACGCCGTGTAAGTCAACGAACTGAGTGGATTGGCCGACTGGATCGCACTTACGGTGAAGACGCCCCCCAGGCCCATCAGTAAGAAAAAGATATGTTGATTGCCGCGGAGGATCGGCGAGTAGACAAAACGTATGTGACCCACCACCAGTCCGACTGCGCCGATCCACAGCGCAGACGCAGCCCATAGCAATTCCCGATATTCGCTGTCGAGGGCGGGTGGCAGGATCAGACCAAAAAGCCAGAGGCCAGTCAGATAAGGATAGGGGTTCCATTGTTCCCTCACGGATCTCATAGCAGCCCTCCCAGGATTTCTACTCCCCTGATGGCCCGCCATTGATCGGCGACTGCACGGGCGCTGCGGGCCATTGTAAGGCGATCCTGATCAGGCAACTGCATGGCTCGCGATAGCGCCCGGCTGACTCCGTCAACACTCGTGGGCGCCAGAAGTCCAGAGACGCCGTCTGAAATTCGTTCCACTGCGGCCGCCGTGCTCCGCGTCGCGATCGCTACGCACCCAGACGCCATCGCTTCGGTGACGGGGACGTTCCACGGATCGAAGCGCGGCGTCTGTAACAGGAAATGGATTCCTTGATAGAACGCAGGCAGCTCAGCGGTTTCCTTCCACCCGAGGAATTCGACATCGAGGTGAAGCCGCTCCGCTAGTGCGGTCAGCGCTTGCCGCTGAGGACCGTCACCGATGATTCGGTATCGGAAAGGCCTCGCAGCCGCCCGGCGCAGACGACCCAGCGCCTCAATAGCGATGTCCAGCCCCTTCTCTGGAACCATCCGCGCGACAGATCCGAATTCGACCACGGTGCCGTTTCCTGCCGGGCGAAACGGAAACAAATTGAGGTCGATAAAGTAGGGGAAGTTGACGAGTTTGTCCGGTGGGCAGCCCATCTCGCGAAAAGCGTCAAGTGCCGGTTGCCCGGTTCCCATCACCGCGCGTGCATTGCGGAACGTCCAGCGGAGGAACAGATCCCGTGGCAGACCCTTCCAGATGGGACGCTTCTTGGCTAGATCGGGGACGTCGTTCCAGATGAGATAGGGCCGGCGCGCTAGGGCGAGCCGGGCCATGCCCACCTGGCTTGTAGGGTCCTGCCAAGCCCCAGTTACCAGCACCGCGCGAGGATTGTTAATCACGTTTCGTAAAAGAGTGGCGTCCAGTACGCGAGACTCGTATACGCGCCATCGGTATCCTCTCCCAAGTTCTGTGCGCCATGGACGAATCGGACTCGCCCCGTGCATGTAATGCACCCGAAACCCATCCCCAAATTCCCCCGCCAACGTCCGAAACAAATGGTCATTGTAAGGGCTCGGCGAATGACACACCCACTCAATCGCATCCCACCCCATCCCACCCCCGGACCCTCCACCGGCCCCGGCCATCTGTGCTTGCGGCGAAGTCACTGACACATTCTACCTCCCCGCCACCCGCGCCCTACGCACCCGCACCACCCCCTGAAACCGCGCCGACCCCAACGGCCGCGCGTACCCCAACACCACCCGGCTCACTCCCTCTCCCATCGCCTCCACCCGCCACGCGAATCCCGACCCCTCCGCCGCATCCCAATCCGCCGTCACCGCCGCCCCTTTCTCATACCCCCTCGCCGCGTACCGCCACATCACCTCCATCGCCTCCGCCTGCTTCCCGTCAAACCGCAGCGCCACCCCCGGACGCAAATGCCTGTACGGCGTCATCACCCGCCACCCAAACCCCTCCCCAACCGGAGCCTTCTCAAATCCCTCATCCGCCTCCACCACCTCGCCCGCCTCCACCACCCTCGCCCACGCCGCCTTCGCCGCCTCCACTCGCCCACCCTCGATCAGCCGCGTCGACCACCGCAGCGCCAATGGGGACTTGACACGCATGCTATGATCTCTTAGGATTCCCCCGGCGGCGTCCGTGGCTCGTTCCGGCGGTTCCGCCCGTTCGAGAAAATCTAAATACGAGCTCGCTAAAATTGGCTTCGTTTTCAAAATCGAACCCAATTTCTCTGCCCCCTCCGGCCAGCTCCAGCACAGATTCCAAAGGGGTTGCAGATCCCGCGCGGTCGCGGGGCCGGTCACCGAAATGCTGCCTCGAACCCAATCCCAAAACGCCGCCTCCCGCCCCCGCCGGAAGTAGAAGTTCGCCAGGCTCCACCTCGGCTCCCACAGCCCGTCCACCTTCGCCGCCTGCGTCAGATCCGCCTCCGCCTCCTCGAACCGCCCCACCGATTCCCGGTACAGCCCTCGCCGGATCCACGCTCCTGAATCCGCCGGCCGCAGCCGG
>JBGSME010001155.1:0-2468 GCA_041740335.1 Bryobacteraceae bacterium
GGCCATCACCGTCGTGACACCGCCAGTGCTGGACTCGGCCAGGCCCCCCGGATCCGTCGCAATGTAGATCGTCTTGCCATCGGGATTCAACGCAATGTCGCGGTACCGGTTCTCGGATTGAAAATACCGGCTCATCCGCCCGGCCGCCTTCTTGCGGTCGTCACTCAGCGGCAACACGTAGAGCGAACCTCGCTTCAAAGTCGTAATCAGCAGCACCGCATCCCATCCGGGAATTCGTCCGCCTTTCATTGACCCAAAGAACTCCACGCTCGAAACACCAACCGTCGGCCAGCAGATATAATTCACACCCTTACAAGCCGGGTCCTCAAAGTTAAAGCCGGTTGGCACCGTGAACATCGTCGCGATCGGTTCCACCATCGGTTTGCGGAAATCTGTCTCGTTCGCGCGCGGCACCGAAGGATGGATCGCAAGGTCGTTGAACCGAAGTTCCGAACACGGCGTCTTGGCTTCCGCCCAGCGCGCAAACTGATACGCCTTGTCATCCCGCATCCCGGCGACGTTTGGCCAACCATAGTTGGACCCTCGCGTCAGGACATTCACCTCGTCGTCGGTTTTGGGACCATGCTCGGTCGAGTACAGCGTTCCGTCCGGTCCGAAATCGAGCCCCTGCGGATTGCGGTGCCCATAGGTGTTTACATGACTCACTGTGCCCCCGAGTTTAGGATTATCCTTCGGGATGGAGCCATCCAGGTTCAGCCGCAGCGTCTTGCCCTCGTAGGCGGAGTAATCTTTCTTCGCGACCTCCTTCTTCGTCGGCAGCCGCTGGGCGAGTATCGGCTGGCAGAAATTTCCCAATTGGTTATTGCCCTGATCGCCGAGTGTCAGGTAAAGCTTCTCATCCGGCCCGATCTTGAGCCTCATCGCGTTGTGATCATTACCCGCCGGCAGACCCGCAATGATCGTAACCGGATCGGTAAGCTTCCCCGTCTTCGGGTTGTAACTCAGCCGCACAATCTTTCCATAAAGAAACCGATGCGGACTCGCCGGATCGGACACGCGAGGATCCGGACCTTTCCTCGCGTCGACGTAAGTGTAGGCGACGTACACGTGATCATGCCCCGTGCCCTTCAGTAGTTGGGGGTGCAGAGCCATGCCAAGTAGCCCATCCTGGCCGCCAGGAGCCGAAACCTCCTCGATCTTGACAGCTACTTTCCGCATCCCATTGGCAGGGTCGATCCGCGTAACCCGCTTGCCCGTCCGCTCCGTCACCCAGAGCATGTTGTCAGGACCCCATGCCATTTCCCAAGGCCCTTCGAGCCCGGCCGTAACCACGGACTTATCGAACCTCTTGGATCCCCGGATAACCGTTTCCGGCCCATCCTGCGCAAACGCCGGCAACAAGGCAAACGATAGCGTCGCCCAAACAAAGAATCTATTCATGGATATATCTCTCACCCGCCTACACGATCGATGCGAGCTTCTTTTCCGCCGTCGGAAAGCTCTCCAGCGGCGACTTCAACACTTCATCCGCGATCGTCAAATACACATCCCCGATCGTCCCCGTCATCTCTGTATGCAGACCCGTCTTCAGCCCGCCCGCATGCCCCGCCAGAATCGCCGCCAAGCCATTGTTCTTATGATCGTTCGCCTCGGCATGCTCATGCACGTAGAGGATGCAGCAACGGTCCAGCAAAGTCGAATCGCCCTCCGGAATCGATTTCAACTTCGCCAAAAAGTACGAAAACTCCTCCACATGCCACCGGCAAATGTCGCGCATGATCCGTTGGCCTTCCGGACTGTCCGCCCGCTGATGCGTATAGTCGTGATGCCGCCGGCTCGTGTACCCCAGCCACGGGAATCGCGCCAGACTCTGGCACTTCGTCAACATATACGACGCCACCCTCGTCTGCCCCGACGCGAACGCATGCACCAGTAAGTCGCTTTGTAACTTCGCGATCCTCGGATAGTCTTTCATGTCGCCGCCCACCGCCGGCGCCTGTGCCCGGCTGTACTCAGGCGGCAGGCTCGCGATCGAACGCTCCAGTTCCCGAATCGACGTCAGATGCTCGTCCAGCCGCCGCTGGTCCTCCGCACCCAGTTCGGACCGCAATTGCGTCGCCGAATCCCGCACCGCGTCCAGCACACTTCGCTTTCGTTCGATCCACGCCATCTCCCGCGCTCCGAACAACCGCGAGAACAGATTGTGCGGAATCACCTCCGGCGGCAGAGACCGGTCATAGCCCGCCCAACTTAAATTATTGTGGATGCTCTCCCCATGCGATTCCTGGCACACACCCACCTGCAAAGACCGGAATCGAGTCTCCCCGCCCAGCTTCGCGGCCAGCATCTGATCGATCGACGGCCCGCCCGCCCCGCGCCCCGTAAACGATGTCCCCGACACCAACCCGCTCATCGAACGATGATGGTCATTCCCCGGACCCGGATTCCGCGCCGCCGGATTGTCCAGTCCCGTCAATACGTGGATGTCGTTGCGAAACGGCTCGAGC
>JBGSME010001156.1:0-2458 GCA_041740335.1 Bryobacteraceae bacterium
GAAGGCGACCAGCCGCTCGCCACTGAGACCCGGCAGGCCGCTCTCCACCCGAAACCCCTCACGCCCCGCGGTTAACTCGCGCGCCGCATTCACCCAGGCGTTCAGCCAGTTGGATTTCAGCACCTCGTCCGCGCGGGACGAACGCAAAACAACGCCATCCTTCGAAAGGATCACCGTCTCCACCGACGGCAGGTGCTTTCGGGCCACCGCCTCATATTCGTCGACGATCTGCCCGGCTACCCGCTCCCAGGATGCCCGGTTGGACCACACGCCCACAATCCGGTTCCCGTCGTAGATCGGCGCCGCGAAATTCATCGCCAGCCCTTTGTCTCCCGTGATGCGCGACACCCACTCATCGGCTTTCACCTCGCCGACGAAGGTCTGGCCCTTCTCGATCTTTCCGTTGATGCACGCCTGGAACCATTCGGTGTCCTCCACCCGCTGCCCCACCGGCGACTGCCATTGCGTCGGCTTGCCCTCGTGGTTCACCGTGTTACTGGCAATCACGCGGCCGGTGCGGTCGGCCACAACCATCACGTCGTAGAGTCCGTAGGCCGCCATATAGAAATCGATCGCATTCTCGATCTGACGCCGGTCGCCCGAACGGGCTGCCGGATGAAATGCGAACGCCTGGACATCGCCATAGCGCTCGAACAAATTGCGGTCAATCTTGTCCGAGATTGACGCCGCCTCGGCCGTATGCGCTTGCGCACTCGCGGCATACGCCTGCTGATTCTGTCGCCAGGACAGCGTTAGGATGACCGCGGCTGGCAGTAAGCTGAAGATCAGAAAACAAATCGTCAGCTTAGACTTGAGACTGATGGAGTTCAGGTTTTCGAGCAAATCTATTTCCCTCTAGGGTGCTCATCGGACGAGGGGCGTTGAGTTTAATGCCTACTTGCTCTAATGTTCCGCAATCCCGCTGCCGATGTTATGGATCGGACCGAGGACTCGCCCTCTATGGAACCAATGCTCTGGATGTTTCTACCCCTGTTCTCCGCGGCGGGGTCCGCGTTGATCTCCTTCTATATCATGCAGGCTCGCATGGAAGTGGCGATCGCCAAGGAACGTGAGGCGCTCGTTGAGGCTCAAACGCGAATCTCCACCCACGAGAAGGAAATCGACAACCGCGTGAAAGCCGTGCAGGAAGAGACGCGCCGCCGCAGCCTTGATGAATTTCTCGGCGATTTTCGCATTGAGGAGCGCCATTACATGCGCGAATCGAAATCGCTGTTCCTGCGGAAGAAGTCGATGATTCTCCAGGAGCGCCTATACTTCCGGAACATCCCCCTCTCCAACTGGATCGAACATGAGTTGACCGTGGAGGAAGGCGGCGATATACAAGGTCTGGCTCAAGCCGCTTCGGCCTTCTCCACACGTTCCATCGCTGAGAAGGAAAAGGGGCCTGCCGCCTCTCTCGATAGTGGGATCACCGCTGCCCGCCTGTTGGGCCAAAGATCCTAAGAGTACTACCATAATCGGGTGAGCTTCCACCCCCTCGACTTCGAACGCCTGCCGCAAGCCGAGCAACTACGCCGCGCCAACGAATTCCGCCGGCGAATGGAATCGCGGCGATCGGTCCGGTACTTCTCGCCCGATCCGATTCCCCTCGCGCTGATCGAAAACGCCGTCGCCACCGCCGCCTCCGCGCCATCCGGCGCCAATCAACAACCATGGCGGTTCGTCGCCGTCTCCGATCCGGCCCTGAAGCGCGAAATCCGCATCGCCGCCGAGAACGAAGAGAAGGAAAATTACGAGCACCGCTTTCCGCCGGAGTGGCTCGAAGCGATCGCCCCGTTCGGAACCGGCTGGGAGAAAGAGTTCCTCGAGACCGCGCCCTATCTGATCGCCGTTTTCCGCATCGACTACGGTCTGGGCGAAAGCGGCGAACGCAGCAAACACTATTACGTGTCCGAATCGGTGGGCATCGCCACTGGTTTCCTGCTCGCGGCGCTCCATTTGGCGGGGCTGGCGACGCTCACGCACACGCCAAGCCCGATGGGGTTTCTCCAGCGGATTCTCGATCGCCCCCCGAACGAACGGCCGTTCTTGCTGATCCCGGTGGGTTATCCGGCTCCGGACGCGACGGTCCCCACGATTGCGAAGAAACCGCTCGAAGAGGTTCTGGTGATCCGCTAGGGTTTTGCCGCTGGGTTAAACCGAGTGGATGGCGAAGGTGCCGCGCGTCACGGCCCAGCCTTCGTCGACGTAGTTGGCGATGCGGGCCCGGAAATCGGCGGCAACCTTGGCATGGCTCGCGACGACGTTTTTCAGCTCCAGCGGATCCCGTTGGACGTCGTACAACTCTTCGAACTTAGGCCCCTGGGACCAGCGGGTGAGATAGCTCCACTCGGGCGTGCGGATGGCGGCATGCTCGCCCCAGCCGGTGATGATCGAATCGCGCCGGGAGTCGCCGCCGCCGGCCAGCAGTGGCAGAAGGCTCTCGCCGGTGACGCGG
>JBGSME010001157.1:0-3221 GCA_041740335.1 Bryobacteraceae bacterium
CTCCGGCCCCGGCGCCAGCGCGCACTCCACCCTCTGCGCCGGAACCCGTCCGAGAGGCCGAGGCTCGCCCGGCTGAACCGAACCGTCTTGGCAGCCAGTCACTCACTCGTGCGCTCGGCCTCAAGTTGAACCGCGTCGTTCTCGACGCCGGCCACGGCGGCCGGGACCAGGGCACTTCCACCCGTTCCGGATTGCTCGAAAAGGAACTCGTGCTCGACGTCACGCTCCGCCTCGGGCGCTTGCTGGAGGAAAGTGGTGCCGAGGTAATCTATACGCGAGACAAAGACGTGTTTATCCCCCTCGAAAAGCGAACCGAGATCGCCAACAAACAGGGCGCGGATCTGTTCCTCTCGATCCACGCCAATTCGTCTCCCGTAAAATCGGTTGCCGGCGTCGAGACCTTCTACCTCAGCTTCACCAACTCGCAACCCGACATGGAACTGGCCGCTCGCGAAAACGCGGCGTCGGAGAAATCGGTTCACGAACTGACGGACTTGGTCCGCAAAATCGCCCAGCACGAAACCATCGAAGAATCGCGCGAGTTCGCTTCTCTCATCCAGAACGCTTCCCATGAACTCTCGCAGCGCGCCCATGGCCGGCTGCGGAATCGCGGCGTAAAAAAGGCTCCGCTGGTCGTCCTGATCGGGGCCGCGATGCCCTCGGTTCTTACCGAGATCGGCTTCATCAGCAATCCCAAGGAAGAGGCGCTTCTCAAGAGAGGCGATCATCGCCAGCGGATCGCCAATGCGCTTTTCAAGGGAATCGTGGATTACTCGAAGACCTTGAGCCATTTTCGAGTGGCCCGCCGCAGCGGCGAGTAGGCTTGCAACCCGTCACAGAGTGCGATCCGAAATCGGTGCCGCGACGGTTACGGCGCAGTTATCTCCGGGTCAGAGAAATAGCTCCCCTTAGGTGAACGACCCGAAAACACAGCGGTTGCGTCCCTGCTGTTTGGCCCGGTAAAGAGCTTCATCCGCGAAACGAATCACCTGCTCCGGTGTCACTTGGCGCCCGCGTGGAAGTGCCGTTACCCCGAAACTCGCTGTCACCACGAGCTCCTGTCCGCCCTCTCCCGACGAAAACTTCGTTTGGTGGATGCGTTCGCGCATGCGCTCAGCCGTCTGCAGCGCCGCTTCCTCGTCGCAACCGGGCAGGATGATCAGGAACTCTTCGCCACCATACCGCCCCGCCGCGTCGTAGCTGCGAATCACATTGCGGAGCCGGGCCGCGAATTCACGTAACACCGTATCACCCGCGATATGGCCGAACGTATCGTTTACCGTCTTAAACTTGTCCAGATCCGCCAGCACGATGCCCAGCGGTGTCAATTCCCGGTAGGCACGCGACAATTCCTGCGCCAGGATGTCGAACACCGCATGCCGGTTCCAGAGCATCGTTAGCGAATCGCGCGTCGCCTGCTCCCGCAGAGACTCCTGCGCCTTCAATAACTCGGACTGCAACTCCACAATCCGCCGCCCCGGCCCCAATCGAACCTTGAGTTCGTTGTTGTCGAACGGCTTCACCAGATAGTCGTCCGCCCCAGATTCCATCCCCGCGATCAGGTCCTCTTTTTCGTGACGGGATGTTAGCAAAATTAAGTACGTGTAATGCCGTTTCGGCTGCCGCCTCACCAGACTGCACACTTCCGGACCGCTCAGCCCCGGCATCATCCAATCCAGAATCGCCAGCCGCGGCGCATCTTCCTGCTGCAAAATTTCCCATGCACCGGTGCCGCTCGCCACCGTCACCACCTCGTAACCCCATTTGCGTAGTACAGCTTCCAGCAGCCGCCGCGACACAGGACTGTCGTCGGCAACCAACACCCGTGGCGTCGGCTCACCTCGATCGTCCGCCCGCAAACCCGCGACTTGTTCCCCCATTAACGCCGGGTACACAACCATCTTATCGGTCTCTGATCGAAAACTATTCAGGACAGCCTGCGTTTTCTCCGGTACTGCTACCGGTCCTCCGCCAGCCTTCCTGCCGTTTCGTCACTGAATTATAGCGCATCGCTTCTTCCCCTCTACCGGAACTCGATCATTGCCCCGTCTCCCCCTGCCGGGCGTACCGTTACCAGCACTCGGCCCCCTTCTTCCCTCCAATTCTGATCATCCCACTTCCCCGGCCCTTCCCCCTTCGCCGCCAGCGCCTTCCCGCTCAATCTCACTTCGCGGATCCCCTCACCCGCGAACTCCAGCGTCACGCTCCCCGAATACACCTTCCCGTCCAGCTTCGTCTTCACCGCGAATCGATCCCCGCCCAATTCCTCCACCTCAACCTCGTACCGCAATGTCCGATACGCATGCAGCGGACCGAACGGTACGTACCAAACATCCTTCCGCCGGCTGATATGCCCCAGATGACGCTCGTAGAATGAGTCCGGCCCGAAATCCAACCACCCCGGATGCGACAAAAAATGATAAATCCCGCCAAGCGCATACGCTTCGTCGAATTTGGCGTTCAGCTCCCCGACATCGGTCCGCCCCGACTTCGCGATCCCGCCCTTCTTCTGCGCCACCTGCGTGTACGCCGAGTTCAGCGGATTCTCCGCCCACGTCATCAGGTTCGGCACAACATGCAGATCCTGCTCTTCGCCCGGATAATTCCGCGCCGCGATATATCCATGCTCAGCCAGCTTCTCCCACACAAACTCGTAGCCGGCGCAGTTGCCGCACGGATAGCACCAGGACCACACGTACGGCTGGGTCGTGTTCTTCAAAATGTCGTCCCGCGATCCACGCACCTCATAGTCGTCATAGAATCCCCGGCACGCCTCCACCGTATCCGGCCACTTGCACTGATGCCGCCTCGAGTGGGACCCCACCTCGTGCCCGTTCGCGATCGCCTTGTTCAGCCGCCCCCACAACTCCTCGATCGGCTTCCGCTCCGTGCTCACGAACGCCGTCGCCTTCACTCCATACCGGTCCAGCGCATCAAGGGTGTCAATCACCTTCAAAGTCGAATCGTCGAACGTATGCGTCACCACCGCTTTCGCCCCGTCCAGATAAACCGTCTTTCCCGTCAAACGCACCGCCGGAGCGGCCATCGCGCACACCGCCAGCGCGGCCGCCATCAAATAACGAAGCATTCGCATCCCTCCTGTTCTACCATCAAAAAATATGCACCCACATTCCAGCGCCGTCAAGGTGCGCCGTGTCGACCAGTGCGACTCGCTCCACGAAATCTTCAACCACTGCCTGCCCTCCTTCGGCGGAGCGTTC
>JBGSME010001158.1:0-1766 GCA_041740335.1 Bryobacteraceae bacterium
GGAGGCCATCGCCGGCAACCGCGCCAAGCCGACGTTCCGCAACACGATCGTTGCCATGGAGCGCACCGGCCGATTGCTGCAACGTGCGCAGCGCGCGTTCGGCATCCTCAACGCATCGTTCACCAACCCCGCTCTGCAAAAGCTCGAGGCGGACTTTTCGCCGCGGTTTGCGGCGCACGACGACGCTGTCCAGTTGAACCCCGCGCTGTTTGCCCGCATCCGGACGCTGTACGAAAAGCGGCAGTCGCTCCGGCTGGACGCCGAATCCATGCGTCTCCTCGAGAAATACTACGAAGACTTCGAGCGCGCCGGCGCCCGGCTGCCGCCGGCGGAGCAGTCGCGGTTGAAAGCCATTAACGCAGAGTTGGCGACGCTTTCGGCAAAGTTCAGGCAGAACGTGCTGAGTGAGATCAACGCGTCGGCGATGGCGGTCGCCACACGCGAGGACCTCGACGGTCTGCCGGAAGCCGAGATCGCGGCGGCAGCCGTCGCCGGAGGCGGATACTCCATCCGGCTCATCAACACCAGCGGGCAGCCGGTCCTGGACTCGCTACGGAATGCGGAGATCCGGAAGCGTGTGATGGAGGCGTCACTGGCGCGGGGCAGCCGCGGCGGCGAGTTCGACAATCGAGCGGTGGTCGCCGCCATCGCCAGGAAGCGCGCCGAGAAGGCTGTGCTGCTCGGCTACCCCAACTACGCGGCGTACAATCTGAAGGATCAGACGGCTGGAACCGTCGAGGCGGTAAACAAACTATTGGCTCGCATCGCTCCCGCTGCTGTCACCAATGCGCGGAGGGAAGCCGAAGAGTTGCGTTCGGCGGCCGGCGGCGCTGCGATTACCGCCGCCGACTGGGCCTTCTACTCGGAGCAGGTGCGCCGCGACCGCTACGCTTTCGACGAATCGCAACTGCGGCCCTACTATGAAATCCGCCGCGTTCTCGTCGATGGTGTCTTTTTTGCCGCGAGCAAATTGTACGGGATCACGTTCAAGGAACGCCGCGACCTCAAGGGCTATTCGCCCGACATGTTCGTCTTCGAGGTTTTCAACGCGGATGGATCCCAGCTCGGGCTTTTCCTGGGCGACTTCTACGCGCGGCCGAACAAACGCGGCGGCGCCTGGGCCAGTGCCTATGTCCCGCAATCCGGACTGACCGGCGAAAAGCCGGTGATCGGCAATCATTTGAACATCCCCAAGCCGCCCGCCGGCGAGCCGGCTCTACTGACGCAAGATCAGGTGAACACCATGTTTCACGAGTTCGGCCACGCCCTGCACGGCCTGTTCTCAGCGGTGAAGTATCCCCGCTTCGCCGGAACCTCCGTGCCGCGCGACTTTGTCGAGTTTCCGTCGCAGGTGAATGAAATGTGGGCGGTGTGGCCCGAAGTGTTCGAGCATTTCGCGGTCCACCACACGACGGGCAAGGCCATGCCCAAGGAACTGCTCGAGAAGGTACGGAATGCCGAGGCCTTCCAGCAGGGCTACAAGACCACCGAATCGGTGGCGGCGGCGATTCTGGACCAGGCATGGCATCAGCTAGGGCCGGAAGAGATCCCCACGGACATTGCCGCCTTCGAACTCGCCGTGCTGGCGCGCCACGGTCTGAACTTCGCACCTGTGCCCCCCGCTATCGCTCCACCTATTTCTCCCACATCTTTTCGAGCGGTTACGCGGCCGGCTACTACTCCTATTTCTGGAGTGAGGTGCTCGATGCCGACACCGTCGAGTGGTTCAAGAAAAACGGCGGACTCACGCGCGCCAACGGCGACCG
>JBGSME010001159.1:0-6091 GCA_041740335.1 Bryobacteraceae bacterium
TCGCCGCGGTTACCGAGTAACACGCCGGGCCGGAAGATGTGGAGCGATTCGAAGCCCAGCGCGGCGAGGGCTGCCTCGAGTTCGCCTTTCACCTTGAGATAGAAGTTGGGCGAGCGGTGGCTGGCGCCGACCGAGGACACCAGCAGGAATTGACGAGTTCCGGCATCGCGGGCGGCGCGCGCGACGGCAAGCGAATAGTCGTAGTCCACGTGGCGGAAAGCCTCGCGGGAACCGGCCTTGCGGATCGTGGTGCCGAGGGCACAGTAGACGTCGGCGGCGGGCGGCAGCGGCGGGAGGGAATCGAAATCGACCGCAAGGAAGACCACGCGCGGGTCTGGCGTTTCCAGGGACGCAGGAACAGGGCGCCGGGTGAGAGCGGTAACGCGGCCGTAGCTTGAGTGGGACAGTTCACGCAGCAGGTGGCTGCCGGTGAGCCCGGTACCGCCAACCAGCAAGGCAGAGGGTTCAGGAAGTGGATTCACGCATGCGCTCCGCCCATTGGAGGAACCGCCACAATTCGCGTTTTCGCTGCCAAAGGAACCGCAGGAAGCCGGCGGCGTCGATCCGGCGTGCGTCGATACCCCAATAGGTTTCCAGGCGCCAGCGCAAATACGGGCTGCGCCAAGGTGTTAGCCGATAGCCTCGGGAAGCGCGCCATAGGAATCCGAACATGCGCTGGGTTATCGAAGGGAATTCGCGGTGGCCGGCTTTGGGGCCGACGGTTTGTTCGGGGTGGCATAGTAGCCGGAGCGCGTACGGACCACAGGGCGATTGGGCCCCTTGGCGGTAACCTGAATCCGGCGATATGAGCCGTCGAGAGCCTGAATGGATGGCGAATAGGCGATGATGTACTGGTTCCGAATCTCGTGGGCCACCTGGATGGCGAGCGCCTGCACTTCGTCGGCTTCCTTGGGGAAGTAGCCCAAGCCACCGGACGCGTTGGCAAGCGCGTTCAGAGCGCGCTGGGCGCGTTTCGCTTTGCGGCGTTCTTCATCGCTAAGCAGACCGATGCAGTAGACGAGAACCTCCTGCTGCTGGGCTTTGGCGACGAGCTTTTCGAGCGTGTTGTTTTCCGAGCTGGTGTTATCGTCGCCGTCGGTGACGATGAGCAGCACGCGCTTGTCACGCTTGCCCTTTTCCTTGAGGTAGTCAATGGACATGGTGACGGCGTCGCGCATGGCGGTACCGCCGCGGGTATCGATTTTGGTGAGGGCTTCCTCGAGCTTCTTGGCGTCTGAGGTGAAGGGCTGATCGAGAAACGCTTCGTCGTTGAAGTTCACGATAAACACTTCGTCCTGGGGGTTGGAAGCTTTGACAAGGGCCAGCGCGGCCGAATTGACCTTCTGGCGTTTGTCGCGCATGGAGCCGGAGTTATCAATGATGAGCCCGAGCGAGATGGGAACGTCTTCACGGCGGAAGATTTTCACTTCTTGCGGGGCGCCGTTTTCGAGCACGGTGAAGGCGTTCTGGGGGAGTTTGTCGACCAGGTGGCCCTTGCTGTCGACAACGGTGGCATGGAGCACGACGAGGCGAGTGTCGGACCGGAAGACCGGGTCCTGCTCGGCTGGCGCCGGCGTGGCCGGCTGCTGCGCGAACGCCCAAACGGCCCCAAGCAGCATGACTGCCGAAATGCCAATCAGAATCGGATATCGTTTACTGAGCTGGTGCATAGTATCCCGTTCGGAAATAGGCCCGGAGTGGCGGAAGCCCGCGTGGTTGCACCAGCTTCACCTCCACCCGGCGGTATTTCCCGTCCTTGGCGGAATTCTTCGGCGAATAGCCCAACACATACTGGCTGCGCAGTTCCACGCCGATTTTGGCTGCCACATCGGGCAGCTCGTTCAGGTTTTCAATGGGGAAGTGGCGACCGCCGGTTTGCTCGGCCAATTCGGTGAGCAGACCGGGACCGGCCATTTCTTCGGCTGACCGGCCGCGCCCGGCAACTGGTTCGAAAATTCCCATCGCATAAACTTGGACGTCCGCTTCGCGCACCAGGTTCTTGATTTCGCTCTCCGTGTAGCGGCTGGAGTTGTCGCCGCCATCGGACAGCACCAAAACAGCCTTGCGCGGGTTCCTGGCTTTCTTCATTTGATTCATCGCAAGGTAGAGCCCGTCCAACAGCGCCGTCCGGCCTTTGGCCTGGGTAAACGCCAAACGGTTCTGCACTTCTTCAGTGTTGGTGGTCCAGGGCACCACCATTTCGGGCCGCTCGTTGAACTGAACCAGGAAGAACTCGTCCTCCGGATTCGCCGTCTTGAAAAACTGCGCCGCCGCTTGGCGCGACTTGTGCAGCTTCGATCCCATGCTGCCGCTGATATCGAACACGAGGCCGATGGAGAGCGGGGCCTCTTCCGAGGAGAAGCTGACGATTTCCTGCTCGGTCTTGTCTTCAAAGAGGCGGAAGTGCTCTTTCTCCATCCCGGTGACCACTTGGTTGAGCGGAGTGGTGACTGTGACGTTAATCTGGACCAGTTGCGTCTCAACGCGGATATTCGGCGCGCGTCCGGGTTCGTCCGACGGATCTCCTTCGGCTTTCCGCGGGGCACGGGGCCGGATGTCAACGCGAGGCTGCGCCGCCGCGCCGGTTTTTTCCTCCGATGGGGGAGGCGAAGGACGCTTGGGCGCATCTTCTTCCCCAGGCCCGAATCCGATCAGGACCGGGGCCAACAGTGATGCCAGGACTAGGGGAGTCCAGAGGCGATTCTTTGGGACCATATCGCCAGCTCCTCGAATGGTGCGCCGTTATCACAGACAGGTAGAGTGCCCGCCTGAAATTCGACTTCAGTATATCATGCGTGCTTCAAATTCCCTTTAGGTGAAACACCTCACGGGACACTAGGTAGAAGGTTTTACATCCGCATAAGTTACGAGGGAGGTCGAGCCACCTTTCCGCATCGAACCGGTCCGCGGCTGAGACCTGGCCGAATACCACCAGCGTGGTTCGAAGCTACCGCCATCTCAAGCCGAGGGCTTCACGCAAGTGTTTTGTTTACAATTATTTCCGATTTGGCGCGGGGCGTGCATAGTCTGTGTGCGTACCCGGCAAAGCAGCAGGGAGCCGGAAAAGGAGAATGAAGATGAAAAAGAATCTGATCGCGATAATGGTGCTGGCAGCGGGCGGATTGTTTGCCCAATACGGAAACGGCGACCGCCGGGGCCAGCCGGGATACAACGATGCACGGGACGATGCCCGCTACGACACCCGATACGACAGCGATTACGACAGCCAGGGCTACATTGCACATGCTCCTCCGCCCGCTCCCGTATATGGCCCGTCGTTCCGGCGGCCGGCGATGCCGGGACCAGGGTTTGTGTGGGTAGACGGATTTTGGAGCTTTACG
Organism: Bryobacteraceae bacterium; assembly: GCA_041740335.1. GTDB lineage: Bacteria > Acidobacteriota > Terriglobia > Bryobacterales > Bryobacteraceae > DSOI01. Next base: position 3,342 of record JBGSME010001159.1, read on the forward strand.
CGAGGCCGCTACGTGTGGGTAAGCGGCTACTGGATGCGGCCGCCCTATGTGGGCAGCTACTGGGTGGCGCCACGATACAGCAGCGGACGTTTCTTCGCGGGCTTCTGGGGCGGCAGCAGGAACATTCACACCAACCGCCGACGTTCGGCTGGGCGAAGCTCGGTCCGCGTGGGAATCGGGTTCCGGCGGTAAATGCCCGGCATTACGGGCGAACGGGGACTGCCTCGGCGGTCCCCGCTTTTTGTTGCGCCGTACACTGGGAGTGTGCCGACTCTTCCGCGATTCAGAAACACGATGCTTGCCTTCGCCATTGGCGCGGGGTTACTTCTCTGCGGCGCCGATGACCGCGACCTTGGCATCATCCACGCGGGCAATCCAGTCCGCTTCGTAGCCTTTGGCGATTTCGGGTACGCGGGCGCGGACTCCGGGCTCGCGCAGGTGTCGAAGGCCATCGAGGCGCGGCACCGCGCCCGGGCCTACCAGTTCGGTCTCACCCTCGGAGACAATTTCTATCCGCGCGGCGTTGGCAGTACGCGGGATGAGAAGTGGACCGGGATCTGGGAATCGGGCTATGGCCGGCTCGGGATACCGTTCTTCGCGGTGCTGGGCAATCACGATTACATGGGCAACGAACAGGCCGAGGTTGATTACACGAAGCAAAGCAAGTCCTGGCGCATGCCATACCGATACTACACATTCGCGGCGGGACCGGTGCGGTTTTTCGCGCTCGACACCGATGAAGGAACGGCGCGGTATTGGTTCTTCCAGTCGGCGTGGTCCGACGCGCAGGCGAAGTGGCTGGATGACGCGCTGGCCAAGTACAGCGACGCCCGGTGGAAGATCGTTTATGGGCATCATCCGATCTTCTCCGACGGCCATCACGGCGACGAGAAGCGTCTCCAAACGAAGCTACTGCCGATCCTCGAGAAGCACAACGTGGATCTATACCTGTGCGGGCACGAGCATGACTTACAGCATCATACGCGAGCCGGCATCGACTTCATCATTGCCGGGGGCGGCGGGAAAGACACGCGGGAGGTAACCGCAAGGCGCGCGAAATACGCCGCGGGAAGGCATGGCTTTCTCGAAGTGGACGCGACCGGGGCAAAGCTGGACGCGCGCCTGATCGGGGTGGAAGGGGAAACGTTGTACGAGGTGTCGCGGCCCTAGCGGTTTTCGCGCACGAACTCGTACCGTTCGAGCGTGGCGGCGACGTTGTACGGACGTTCCTGCGCTTGCACGGTTCGGCCGGAACGGGGTTCCAGGCGAATGATCGTGCCCACGCAGTGAAGCCGCGTACCTTTCGGATCGGCTCCGGTGGGCAGAGTCAGAAAATACTCGAGAGGGTCGCCGATCGACAATTGAGATTCTGAACTGAAAAGAACACCACTGGAACTGACGTTCCGGGTCTCTGTGGTCTTGCCCAGTTGCGAAGAGCCGGAACGGACGAGTTCGATCGGTAACCGCAATTCAAATCGCTGATTCCGGCGCTGGTCGGTTTGCAACATTACAACACTAACTCTAAAGCCTTTGAGGGGATGAGGTCAATAGAGGGAGGCGTCGAAGTCGCGCCCCAAGTTCTGGTACCTTACGCCCCCATAACCACAATCGAGGGTACGCGATTCACGCTATTTCATCCACCCTTTCGAGGGTGATAAGTGTGGCTCCGCTGGGGGTATCCTCGCGGGTGGCTTGTATCTGGAGGAGCAGCCAACACTCTCGGCGGTCTGACCAGACGCGCGAGAGACGATTGATCGATTCGATGCCGTCGTGTTTGTCAGTCATGACGGGCATTTTCGGTGAGAGGAAGTCGGCATCCGCAAACCCGATTCCGGGAATCGTATGAAACAGATCGAGTTTTAAATTTCGATCGCTTGGGAATGGATGAACCCACGGGACGAAGGCTATGATGGAAGTGGTTAGCCAGTGATCCGAAAAGTCTTCAGAATCGCGGGTGGCGTTGTGTTGGTGTTGTTGGGCATCGCCGGTCTGATCTTGCCGATCATGCCGGGATGGGTATTTCTGATTCCGGGACTGGTTATCCTTGGGGACTACTTCCCGCCGGTGAAGCGGCTTCTTGCGTGGGCCAAGGCGAAGGCGACAAGCAAGTCTGGGGCAACGGGTGGCGAAGGCGTCAACGATACACCAGGGAATGGGTAGAGGGGCGGGGCAGAGTCAATATGTAGCACCCCTCGGGGAACCTGCAAGTCATTCGAATGGAAGGCTTGACTCAGGGGCTCGTTTCAGTACAATTGGTGTTCGAGGGTTCTCAGAAAACGCACTGGTTGAATTATGTTCAAAACAAAAAGAAGCCGTCCTGAGCCTGCCGAGGGCGAAGCATCCTGGTCGTCCACGGAGGTAGCCAAGCTCGGAGGAGTGAGCCTGCGCCAATTGCAGTGGTGGGATGAGCAGAAGGTGGTGTCGCCGCGGCACGAAGGACATCGCCGCGTTTATTCGGCGGCGGAAGTGGTGGAGATCGCCGTGATCGCGGAACTGCGGAGGAAGGGTTTTTCGCTGCAGAAGATCCGGCGGGTGGTGCGTTATCTGCAGCGTGAGATGGGCAAACGCCTGGTGGAGGTGATGTCGGGTGAATCCGAAATGCACCTGCTCACCGACGGCAAGGCGATCATGCTGGAGGACAGCGAGCACCGCGTGGTAGAAGTGCTGAAGAACGCGCGGCAGGCAATGTTTCTGGTGTGCGTGAGCGATCAGGCGCGGCGGATCACGCAGGTTCAGCGCAAGCCGGTACG
>JBGSME010001160.1:0-3002 GCA_041740335.1 Bryobacteraceae bacterium
GCCGAAATCCCTCGCTCCGCCTGAGCACTGGAAATATGGACACCATTTCTCCCGCCCCGGCGAGCCGCGTCCCCCTGCACCGGAGCGAAGGTCCCGGCGTTAATCCTCCTCGAGCCCCAATTCCGCCCGCAGCCGCGAAAAATCATATGTCGGCCTGCCGGCCTTCCGATCCCGCGCTGAGACCAACTCGAACTCCTTCATTAGCTCCAAAACCTGCGCCCGGCCCTCGGCCGATGCCACGGCCGCCCGCGGCGTTTGTCCACCCAGCGCCGGCAACGGTTGATCCGGCCACGCCCCATAGTGCTGCTCGTAATACTGCCCCACCACCTCCGCTTCCACTTTCGGATCGACCCTCGGTCTCTGCGCCGGCTTCGCCTCTCTTGGCCCCGGCGTGGCATCCTTCGTTGCCAACTCCTGCCATGGCTGAAACCTGTCGCCTTTGTGACGGATACAATCGCCCGCGATCTTCTCCAGCCGCTCGCGCCCGCGCTCCAACCTCTCTCGCGAGTTACACTCCAACCGCAACACGCCGGCAGCAATACCGGCGTGGCCCAGCAGTCGCCGCCCTAAGTCTCCCTCGTCGCCCAGCCACGCAAACGTGGTGCCTTCCTCTGTCTCGTCAAAGTTACGATCTTCCCGGAGCGCCTCGATCGCTCTGCCGGAGTTACTAAGTTCGTACTCCGCGGTCGAGAATACCAGCGTCTCCCCGTCGTTGTTGCTAACCGCAAAGCTATCTCTGAACCTATCGCCTTCCAAATAAACCTGCCGTCGGATCAGATGCCCGTCGCGCTTAAGAAACGCCTCCCAGTCAAGGCCGGACTTGCGCTGTTCCGCCTCTGCCCAATTCTTAACGATGGGCAGAATCTGACGCGACACCAGCGTTCCGTCCCCCGCGAAAATCCACCTATCTCTGAACGGCTCAATCCGGCACACCGTGCAATCCCAGCGGACCAATTGCTCGGAAACGGTCCGATCGTTCACGGAATAGTCACCGCCCCGCAGCAAATCCCTCAGCACCATGCCCGTGCCCTCGTCCACGCTTTGGACTTCGTACAGGCTCAGCCTGCTCCCGCTCCACCCCTCCAGGATCGTCCGGTCCTGCGCCGTCAGCCTGGTCCTCTCCCGGTGAACGTACTCCTCGATCACATTGCGTGACCGGCCCGCCGGTACGTAATCGTGCAGTAGCCAGTCGAGAAACGCGGCCTGATTTTCCTCCTCCAACTCTAGCCGCTCGTTGCCCGTGAATCGCTGCAGCGCATCCTTCACGTCACTAGCCTCCAGGCTCGGCGCAACTGCCTTCACCAACTCGGCTTGTAGACGATGGACCGTACTGTCCGGGTCCCATGGCGCCGGACGCGGAGGCTCCACGAAATCCACCTCCTCCTTGGCTTGCCCCGTCCGATGCTCTTCCTGGTCATCCCGCCAATGGCACTTCTTGTACTTCTTCCCGCTACCGCACCAGCACGGTTCATTTCGTCCCGTGGCGAGCCGTGCCCGCAGCGTCGGCCCATCGTCTTCCTCAAACGGATCTTCATCTTCATCCAAAGACCCGTCACTTTCCGGGCCTTCAAAGACCAACCCCGCGCAAGCGTCGTAAACGTTCGTGTCGAATACCTCCGCCTCGTCCAGCCGGAACCGCCAATCCGCGGCGCCGCTCACCAGCTCCTCCAGGAACTTCCGGTCCGGCTTGTCGAGAAGTTTCAAATACCGCCGCACCAGATCCCGTGCGGCGCGCTGGCTGTCCCGCCTGATCAGCGCTGCGGTCACGCTACACAAGAGGAAACCGCGATCGGGATTCTCCATACTCTCCAAGTCCGGGCAAAGGCCCGTTAGATCCGCCGTCACGTCCACCTCCTCCGGCAGCCGCATCAGGATCTCCGCTACTGCTCCACGCGCCCAGCCCGTCAAATCCGGCGTCGCGCTGCGGAAAGCCTCCATTGCCTGCAGCGGGTGCCGCTTCGCGATCCGCCAGACGGCCCACGCCGCGCTCAACGACGTGCTGTCCCGTTCCAGATCGAGGAACTCAAATAGCGCCGGAAGATGTTCCGGGTTTCCACCCTGCCCCAGTAGCGCGATCGCGGCGTCGAGTGGCGAGTCGTCTTCCCATTCCTCTGACGCTGCCCAATTCCTTAGCACGCCCACCAGCAACGGCGCAATCCGCTTCCGGCCCCTCATCAGGCGATCCACTAAACCGTTCGCCATCCCCCCCGGCGCGCCATCCAAAAGCTCGCCCACCAGCCGGTACGGCGCCATCTCCTCGGTAACGTCGGCAGGCTCGGTATGCGTCCCGATTTGCAGATCTTCCTGGAGCTGGAAAAAACCCGCCCGCCGATCGTCCGGATCGCCCGGTAACTCGTGCTCCATCCCCTCGAAGATCGATTCAAACCTCTTCCACTGCTCGTCCTCCTGCAGAGCCCGGCCGATCGCAAGCTGCAGCCACGCGTTCTGCCTCGCCTCGTCCCCCCGCTGGCTCCACACCTGGGACATGCCGTAGTAGAACTCGAAATCCACCGGAGCCGCTTCGACACCCCGCAGCAGAAACGCCTCCGCCTCCTCGGTCTCTCCATGAAAAATACAATAATAGGCGCGGCCAAATAGCGCGGCCTTGTTGTACGGGTAGCGCTTCAGCAGATCGCCAAAGGCCTTGTTCCTGGCCGCATTGTCATCGATCTCAGCGATGCGCCGTTGCTCGATGATCTCGTTCACTTCAGGAAAAATCACAGCGGAATCTCCTTTTCTTGCCGGTACGAATGCCGCTATTCCTTTGGTTTAATCACCCGCTCGGTTCGCGCTTCCACCTCGCCGCGAGCCAGCCGTACTCGAAGCAGCCTCCCCGCCGCCGTCTCTCCGGCATCCCGCAAAACATGCCCCTCCTCCGTCAGTACGATCGAGTAACCCCGTTCCAGAATACGCACCGGGCTCAGCGCGCCCAAGCTTGCCTGATTCTTCTCCACCCGCAGCTTCGCCCTTCCGATTTGCGCCGCCGCCAGCCGTTCGCAGCG
>JBGSME010001161.1:0-2207 GCA_041740335.1 Bryobacteraceae bacterium
GGCGAGAGACACACTTCGTCTAGTCATAAAACAACTTGTGAATATCTTATCGGATCGAGGCGGCCACCGCCATGGTACGCGGCGAATTCGGTCCCGGAGCGGTGGCGATGCGGCGTTCCATGCGGCGAACCAGACGGTCCCAAAGAGAGACGCTATCGGGCGCGAAGATCGCTTTGGCGTCTCCGTTCAGGATATGCCAGGTGCCGAGCGCCACCTCGCGTTCGAGCTGTCCGCCGCCCCAGCCGGAGTAACCGAGGAAGACTTTGAGGGAGGTGGCGGCGCCGGGAGCATGCAGTGCGTCGAGGAGGCTGCGGCGCGAGGTCAACAGGAACATTTCGCCGGAGATGAGTTGGGCGTCTTTGGGCGCGGTTTTGGCCAGGACGAGGGCGAGGACGGCGGAGCGTTGAACGGGGCCGCCTCGCCAGATGCGATCGTTGGCGCGCTGGGCGCTGTCGTCCTCAAAGAGGTCGGCGACGGTGAGCCGTGTGGGGCGGGTGAGGACGAGGCCGGCTGCGCCTTTCTCGCTGTAGTCGGTGAGCAGGACGACGGTTTCGGCGAAATTGGGATCGGGGAGATCGCGGACGGCGATGAGGAAGCGGCCCTTGGCGAGGTCGCGGGGGTCGGCTGTGCTTTGGGCGGAGAGTACGGCGGTGAGGGCGAGCAGGGCGGGGAAAAGGGTCGGCACGGCCGGATCCACTCGCTACCGCGCGGCTAACGCGACCAGCTTCACCGTCACCTCGGCCGAACCGTTCTTGATGAAATCGAGTTGTTCGGCGGCACTGTGACTAACGCTGATCACTTTGTTCGAAGAGGAGGAGATGCGGTCGACGATACGCACTTCAACGGCGTTCCCGTTGGCGTTGTTGGTGACGCGGACGATCGAGCCGAACGGATAGAGGGGATGAGCGGCAGTGAGCGCATCGCCGTCGAGGGGCTCCCCGCTGGCGGACCGCCGTCCGTTCATTGAGCGCGAGAAATAGACGGCCACGCCGCCTTCGGAGGTGCCGATTTGATAGTCGGGGATCGCGATCAATTTCGAAGCCTTGCGGCCCCGAGTGGGTACCGGAGATGGTTTGTCGTCGTCTTCCGCGGCGGCTGAAGCAAGGGTGGCTGCCAGGAGAGTCACAAGAAGGAGGAGCACGCGCGTCATCAGTGGGAAGCGCCTCCCTGCGCCGATACCTTTACCAACGGAAGTCCCACTCCTCCGGAGTGCAGCGGGCAAACGCCCTGGGGTTGCTGGCCCGACATGAAGTGGTCAAAGCGGCGGGTGGGGCAGTTGGGACCCGCGGGCATACCGGACTCGGGATCGATGCTCATGCTGATGAGGCCGGCGGGAGGGTTTTCGAAAGGCCGGGCGTAGAATTTCGACTGGCCGACGGCCTTCTTCATGAAATCGGTCCAGATGGGGAGCGCGGATTTGGCGCCTTCGAGGCCCAGTTCGGTGTTGTCGTCGAAACCGACCCAGACGATGCAAAGCAGGTCACTGGTGAAACCGGCGAACCAACCGTCGCGGGAGGTACCGGTCTTACCGGCGGCGGGTACGGAAAGGCCGCGGGAACGCGCCCCGGCGCCGGTGCCGCTGCGCATTACCTCTTCGAGCATTTCGAGCATCAGGAAAGAGATGCGGCGTTCGAGAGCCTGCGATTGTTCGGCTTCGTCGCGGAGCACGGCAGGGCCGCCGCGCGCCGAGCGGACCATGTTGATGAAGCGGGGCTTGGTATAGATGCCGGCGTTGGCGAAAATGGTGTAGGCGCCGGCCATTTCGATCGGCGTGGTCTCGTAGGCGCCGAGGGCCATGGCGGGAGTGGCGAGGATGTCGTGGTTGAGGCCGGCTTTGCGGGCGAGGTCGACGACACGGCCGTAGCCGATCTCTTCGGCGAGCCTGACGGTGGCGACGTTGAGCGAATGCGCGAGCGCCTGACGAAGTGTTACCTCGCCCATGTAGTGATCCCCGAAATTACCGGGTTCATAGTCCTGGCGATTGAAGCGAAAAACCTTCTGCTCGTCGAGGAGAATGCTGGCCGGAGTGATCGGGCCGGAGCGCTCTTTGGACCGGACGTTGAGCGCGGCGGCGTAGACCAACGGTTTAAAGATCGAGCCCGGCTGCCGTTTCGCGGTGAGGTGGTTGAACTGGCTGGAGGCGTAGTTGCGGCCGCCGACTGCCGCTTTGATTTCGCCGGTGTGAGGATCGATGGCGATCAGCGCCG
>JBGSME010001162.1:0-5779 GCA_041740335.1 Bryobacteraceae bacterium
CGATCTCGTAGCCGGAATCAGCACGTCGTCGAATTCGTTGTCTACGCGGCCGGCCGCTGGGCTCCAGCGTGTCTTCTGAACCCGCCGCTGTTGAGTCACCGGACGCCCGTTGACGTAGGCGGTGACGTTTTCGGTCTCATAGTAGTGGTCGCCGCGTTGGCCTCGATACTGCGAGTGTGTCCGTGCATCGTAGGTCCAGAACGGCACGTAGACACCGTGAATGCCTTCGGGTCGCGCGAGACGCTTGAGTTCAGACGGTGCGAACCACCGGGAAGCGATCCACCCACTTACCGCGGCCGCCGCCTGGGGGCGCGTCACGGAGAAGGGAAGTACCCCGTTGGGTGCGATCAGCGGATCGGCATGGCGCGGTTGGGTGATGATCCGCGCACCGCAAAACGGGCATGTTCCGGAAAAGGTGCCGGGCTCAAAGGCGATCACGGAACCGCATCCTGTGCACTCCAATTCCACCGCCTGAGCGGAGAGCACGCCAAGATGCGCCGCGTCCGGATTGTGCGCGTATTCGCCGAAGGGGAGTTCGTCGACGCTGACGTTCACGGGATGGGAGATCTTTTGGGCGGCACCGCAGTAGGGGCATTTCAGCGCCGCGGCGGCGGGATCATACTCCATGTCGGCGGAGCAACCCGGGCAGCGGTATCGTTGAACCGGCGGCGGCGAGGAAGCCATAGGATGCTATTTTCGCACTGCCTTACCAACTAAAGCGCATGGAGACTCGAAACGTTCGGCCATCGTTGAGGGTGTTGGTGATGGCTCCGAAGTTGGGGTTGGTAAGTTCCAGTCCGGGCTCGGCGAACTGGGGCGTATTTAGAAGATTGATGGCCTCGGCGCGAAGCGTGAGCTTGCGGTCTCCGGCTACGTTGAAGTCGCGGCCGGCCGACGCGTTGACGTTATAAATCCCTCCTTTTCGAAAAGTATCACGGCCGAGATTCCCGCCGAACTCCTGGGTCGGTTGAGGAAAAGAAAAGGCGCTTCGAGGCAGCAGTTGCGGCGACGCGTCGGGATGCCCAATGGTTCGGCCGAGGAGCGACGGGTCGAGGATATTCGGCCGGTCGCCCCCGTTGCCGTCCACATTGCCAAAGCCGGGGCCGTCCGAGCCGAGAACGGTGAACGGGGTCCCGGATTTCAGCAGCGTGACGCTTGAGAGATTCCAGGCCCAAAGCTGATACGACGCGCGGATGAGGAAGGCGTGCGGCTGGTCGAAAGTGGAAAGCCCTTTCATGTCGCGGTGCTGCTCGAATTCTGACGGGCTGCGCGACAGCCGGGAGTCCGCGTCGTAGGCGGTGTTGGTGTAGCTGGAACCGAGGTCCATCGCTTTGGAGAACCAGTAGGACGCGTCAACCGAAACGTTCTTCCAGCGGGGAACGATGACCGTTACGCGAGCCGCGTCGAAGTACCCGCGCGAGCCGTTGATCACTAGCCTTTTTTCGGCGAAATCCGGATCCGGGCGGCGGAGATTGATGGTGGCCGTTGTCTGAGGAATTCCTTCCACCGGGTGTGCGCGGTTGAGGTACGACATCAGCAGCAGTTTGTGGGACCGGCTGCCGACATAGCCAAACTGGATACGCCACGCTCCCGGCGTTTCGGGCTCCCAACTGAAGTTGTACTGGTGCGAGTAAGGCGTAGACAGTTCACGATCCATCAGGTAGAGATTCGGCAGCGAACGCGGCCGGTCGCCGGCAGGCGTTGTGGATTCGAGCGGATTGAGAAGGTCCGGCGCCGTGACCACCACCTTTACATTGCCAGGGGGCGTGAAGCGAACCTGTTGGAACGTCACCGGGAAAATTTGGCCGTAGTGAAGGCCGTAGCCGGCGCGCATCACTCCGAAATTACGGCCCGTTTTCCAGGCGAGCCCGATTTGTGGGGCGACGTTATTGCAGTCGCAATCGTAGGCGATCGTATTCCGGTTGTTGACCTCGGTGGGGCGAGTCACCGGCGTATAGCGGAGCCCAAGGTTGATTTGGAGGTTGCCGCTCGCACGCCAGGAGTCACCGGCGTAGTACTCCATGTCCCAGTTCCTGAAGCCGCGATGGACGTCCCCCACTGAGCCGATATATTGATTGGGAAGCCCGAGGCGCAGGTTGGTAATGGCATCGCGGCCGAAGTCGTTACCGAACGACAGGAAGCCGCGGTGGACGTCGGTTTCGATGCCGTTGAATTGCCGCCGAAGCAGCCCGAAGCCGGTCACCCAGTTGTGATTGCCGTGGACACGGCCAAAATGGCCTGCATAGCGAAACATATTCTGTGCCCGGTCAATCGGGATCGAACCTAACGGGCCCAGTCCTGTGAGCCCGGAGACGGAGACATACGGCCCTACCGCGTTCGGCTCGGGAAGCAGGAGCGATCCGATGCGGTCAAAGGCCAGGGTGAAGTCAGCCACCGTAGCGGCTGACCACGCGCGATGCCAAGTGATTCGGCCGCGATGATTCTTCGTATCGGTGTCGGGATTCTGCCCCGCTACCAGTTGGAACGCGTCGACGCTTTGTGAAAAAAACGAATAGCTGAGCGCGACGCGGTCACGCGCCGACGCGGCGTAGTTCAACAGGATCGCGGCATTGTTGTTGTCGATTATCTGCGGAGCATTGGTATTGAGTGCGCGCGCATTGATATCGGTTCGATTCGGCGTCTCGGTGGGATATGCGGCAAAGAACCGTGCGATGAGTGCCCGGACCGCTGGATCGGTGGCGAGAGGGGATCGCTCTTCCGCTGTCGGGACCAGAACGTTGCCGTTGACGTTGCCGCGCAGCTTCTGCTGGCTCACGTCAATCTGGCCGTGCCAGCGGCGGGAGAGCATCGCTCCGCCCGACAAGCCATAGTCGTTTTCTCGCGCGGGCTTCACCGCTCCCACCTGGAAGAAGGAGCGCGCGCTGGAGGCGCTGTTCAGGTGGGACCACTGGACGCGGCCATGAAATCCGGCACGGGCCGAGGGTGTCAGGTGGACGATCGAAGATGGAGGATTGCCGAACTCCGCCCCGAAGTAGTTTCGTTCCGGGCGGAAGTTCTCGACGAGCGTAGCCGAAGTGCCAAGGCGGACGTTGAGCTCCTTCAGGGCGTTGTTGTCGACGAGGTTGAACTGTATGTTCTCGTTCCGGCGGCTCTCGCCCGCAGTGGTATCCGTGCGGCCGAGAACGTTCAGGTCGATGCGGCGCGCGGCTTCGCTCTGCATCTGGGCCTCCTGGTTTGCGGCCTGGGCCGGTTTCGTCGACGGGATGCGCGCCACTTGAGCATGAAGCGCCGGTAGCAGCAAAATCCAGGCAGCCGTACGCACGAAAACTAAAACCCGGCCGGGCGTATCCAGAAGCTTTCCCTCCACTCGCCGCCGGGCGGTACGCTTTGCAGAGGGAACTTGCCCTCATGGCTGAGGTTGAAGACGTTGGTCACCCCCGACATGGGTTCAAAGCAAATGAAACCGCGGCTCTTGGGAGCATAGATGACGCCCACCGGATACGCCGGCCCGAACTCGACCGTGATCGATTGCGATTTTCCTTTTACCGAGAAGCGTGACCTGCCATCGGTGTCGCGGGTGAGGTTCGTGAATACGTCGTCGAGTTGCGTGCCGGAGAGGGGCAGGGGATCGGCAAAGGGCACCGGGCGGGTTTCGCCGGTCGGGATGAGGACGTCTGAGAGCACCACGTGGTCCTTGGCGCCGATGTGCACGCGCCAATCGTCGCGAGGGGTGTCGGTGAGCTGATAGTAGGCGTGGTAGCCGAGCGAGATAGGCATCGGCTCGCTCGAAAGGTTTTCCAGCTTGGTTTCCACTTCGAGTACGCCTCCGTGGAGCCGGTGCGTCATCACGACGTTGTGCGCCCAAGGGAACTGCGCGAGCCAGTCGGGGCGTCGGGCGAACTCCAGCGTGCTGGCCGTGGTTGCTCCGTCGTCATCGGCATTGAGCGACGTCACCTGCCATTCACTGGCGAAGACCACCAAGCCGTGCAGGGGCTTGCCGTTGCCATCTCTCCGAAAGTTGTTCAGGCCGGAATTCAGAAGATACTTCTTGCCATTGGCGAAGTAGGCGTCCTGATCGATCCGGTTGCACCACGGGTGCAGGAACGGATTTCCACCTTGCGCCGGCTTGGCCATCCATTCGCCAAGGCCGGCGGCTGGGCGCCACAGGATCTCGTGACCCTTGACCTTCATCGAGAATGCATTGTTCCCGAACGAAGGCGCAATCCAGACTTCCGTCTGCGCGGCGGAGTCGGCGAGGTGAATCACGCCGACTCCGTCGACAATGGTTCTTTCGGCTGTGTAGTTGGCGGCTTGAAGCATGAGAGTTACCAGGAATAACAGTGTGAATCGCATCTTAGTTAATGGCGGGCGCCGGGGTGGTCTTACGAGTCCATTCGGTAACCCAGTCGATAAATGTCTGGTACCACAGTAGGGAGTTTTGCGGCTTCCCGATCCAGTGGCCTTCGTCAGGAAATATCAAGAGCTTGGAAGGGACGTTCTGCGATTGGAGACCCGTGAAAAGCTGAAGTCCCTGGCCGTACGGCACGCGGTAGTCGAGTTCGCCGTGGATAACGAGGGTGGGCGTTCGGAAGTCCCTGACAAAGTTGCTGGGCGACCAACGCTCATAGACGTCCGGACTCTCCCAGGGCATCCCGCCGAACTCCCAGCGAGTGAACCAGAGCTCTTCGGTCTCCCCGCCCATGCTGCGCAGATCATAAACGCCGGCGTGGGATACGAAGGCTTTGAACCGTTGCGTGTGGCCGAGAAGCCAGTTGACCATATAGCCGCCATAGGAACCGCCGGCCGCGGCGATGCGTTCGGCGTCGGCATAGGCGAGTTTGGACGACACGTGATCCACAACGGCCATGATGTCGTCATAGACTTTGCCGCCCCAGTCGCCGGAAATTTCATCTGTGAATTTCTGGCCGTAGCCAGTGGAGCCGCGAGGGTTGGGCATCACGACGACGAATCCGGCAGCGGCGAAAATTTGCGGGTTCCAGCGATAGCTCCATGATTCGTCCCACGCGCCTTGGGGGCCGCCATGGAGGAGAAACAGAACCGGATACTTGCGGCTCCGGTCAAAGTTCGGCGGCTTCAGCAGAAAGCTATGCACCTGTGCGCGCTCGGCTCCTTCCACCCAAAATTCCTCGAACGGAGTGAGTTCGTAGGACGCGAGCACGTCGTCGTTGAGGCGGGTTAGCGGCTCCGGTTTCCCGCCCGCTGAACTGGCGCGATAGAGTTCGAGCGGCTTCGATCCGCTGTGCTCGCTGTAGATCATCGTCTTTGCGTCAGGAGTGAACTGCGGCTCGTCGAGAGTGCTGCTGCCGGTAACTACCGGACGGCTGGCGCCACCGGTCACCGGAACCATATGGATGGCCGTCCGGCCGCGATCCTCCACCGTGTAGAAGATGCGGCGCGAATCGGGCGACCACGTGATTGTGCCGACCGAACGGTCGATATTTTCCGTGAGCGATGTTTGGCGCCCGGAAGCCCGATCGGTGAGGTACAACTGCCACCGGTCGCTTTCGAAACCGCCGCGGCTTTGGGAACGATAGGCTAGAAATCGGCCGTCGGGAGAATAGATGGGGGCGTTGTCCGCGCCAGGATTTTCGGTGATCTTGCGGGGCTCCCCGGGTTCATTGAGGGGCACCACCCACAGATCGGAGTTGGTGGAGGTGGCAAGGTTGGCGTCGCCGTTCATCACGAAACATACTTCGTTGCCATCGGCGGCCATGGCGTAGTCGTCCTGGCCGCCGAGGGAAAACGGCGGAACGTCACGGCTGCCGGGTGTCAGGTCGCGAATGGCGCCGCCTTCGGC
>JBGSME010001163.1:0-3034 GCA_041740335.1 Bryobacteraceae bacterium
CTCGCGGGAACTCTAGCGGGGTTGGTAGGTGCGCTGGTTTTCGTGAATCGGAATGGGGTAACGACCGATGTTGTTCGTATCCATCCCGGCTATCTCGGGAAAATCGCTAAGAGCAGTGATGGACGAATCTGGGCAGTTGGCCGCTCGCCCAAGGTGGGCGACTCCAACGTCGTATCTGTGTTTTCCAGTTAAGGGCAGCTTGAGTTCACTGCATTGGGGCCGAAGGACCTGCCCATTCCCGTAGACCAAGTGCAGCTGGGTGCCACGTTCCTGACGCCCTGGCGCGATTCGGTTCTGTGGGTTTTGCCAGAACACGAGCTGATCTTTGTCTTGGCTCGCAACGGCGAGGTTCAGAAGAAGATCCGCATCGCTCGAGTTAGCGATGTAACCGGAGCATGGGCTCTTGGTGACAAGCTCTTGCTGGCCTTGCCGGCAAGCGATCGACCAACGCCAGGCGTTCTTGAAGTAGATGTCGTGGCAGGCAAATCGCTTCTACGCGAGTTGCCCAAGGGCGGTCATCCGATTGGCGTCTTCAATGGCAGTCTGGTGCGGTACTCCAAGCGCAACGGAACAGTCGCTTTCGAGCCGTACACATGGTTGGGTTCGACTGACCGATGAACCTCTCTTCCCTTCCGGATACGTACTCTCCCGAGGTACAGCCGATTCCTGGTGCATGGTTTTCGCAGGAATCTCCGGAACGGCTGGGTGGACTACCTAAACGAGCCCGATCAAGACCGGCGGTCCCTCGACGGCATATGTCGAAACTGGGTCGGCAAGCTGGAAGGAGCGGCGAAGTCGGATTCATCAGTGGAATGGCGGTTGCTCCAGGTAGAAATCCACCCGAAGACTCACTCTCTCCAGAGGCGGAACTAAGCACTAGCGCGGCCGGATCCGCGCAAGCGCCATGTTCGCCGCCCTCGTCACCTCGAGGTCCCCACCGCCCATCAACTTCGCCAGCGCGTCAATCGCCTTCTGGTCCCTCCGCACGCCGATCGAGTTAATCACGCCCACCAGCAGTGGACCCTTCGTCTCACCAAGCGCCTTGCGCAGCGCCTCGCCGGCCGATGCGTCAGGATTCGGTTCCAGACCGAAGCGCGCATAGTGCGATAACTTCGGGTGCGTCAGTAGCGCCGCCAGCGCGGGCACGGCATCACGGCCGCCGTTCACGGCCAACTGTTGGCACGCCTTGGCTCGCGCGTATTCGGATGCCCCGGTGTCCTTCAGGATCGCCACCAGCCGCGCGGGCGGCAGCGCCATGATCTCTTCCGCCGAACCGTACTTACTATCTTTCATCGCCGGAATTGTCTGTGGCTGCATGTTATACGCTCCAGGGTTCCCGCATCGCGCGCGAACGCATGCGGTTGGCTTCGTCGTCACCCACGAAGTGGTCCGTGAGCGGGTCAAAGCGCAGCTTTCGGCCCAGTTGAAACGCGATATAGGCGGCGTGGCAGGTGATATGTGTCTGGGCCGCGGCGAGCGCGTTGGCTTGCGGCTGACGCCGGCTCTTCACGCAATTCACGAAGTCGCGCACATGGTGCGTCGTCGCCAATCGCGCTTCTTCCTGCGGTACGTCGGTAACCACGGAACGTAACGAATCCGGTACTCCGATTCGTCCGCTGTCGGCGGTTTCCGCGAAGCCGCCCTCGCCCTCGATCCGGAAATGACAGCTCCCCAGGCCCATAAAGCCCTTATCGCGGATCATCAGCTCCAGCCCGTTCGCATAGCGGCAGCGGACTGAATACGGCGTATCGGCGCCCATGCCCGCCGGTTCGAATTCCACTGGCGCCGTCGCGTCCAACCCACCCGCCCAATGGCACAAGTCCACGGTGTGCGCGCCCCATTCAAGAATGCCGCCGCCGTGAAAATCGAAGTAACCCCGCCAGCGCCCCTTCACATACTCGGAGTTATACGGCCGCCACGGGCTCGGCCCCAGCCATCGGTCCCAATCGACAACCTGCTTCGGCGGTTCCGGCTCCCCGGGAAGCCACGCATGCGATGTCTTCGGCGCCCACCGTTCTCCCGGACCCGCTTCCGCGTGCAGCATTTTCAGCTTGCCCAACTTACCCGAAGTGAGCAGCTCCTTTGCCCGAATGAAGTTAGTCCCGTTTCGCCGCTGCGTCCCGGCCTGGTAGATCCGGCCCAGCGTCTGGAATGTGTCGGCCAGCGCACGGCTCTCCGCAATCGTCATTGAACACGGCTTCTCGCAGTAGACGTCCTTTCCCGCACGCGCCGTAAGCACGGCGAGCGGTGTGTGCCACCGATCGCCGGTGGCGATCAGCACGGCGTCAATATCCTTGCGCGCCCATAGCTCTTCCTGGTCCGAATACATCGCGCAATCGCTGTTGCCGTACTTTTTATCGGCCATCGATTTCACGGCCTCGCGCCGCTCGTTGCGAACATCGCAGATCGCCGCGAAACGCACGTCCGCCTGCTCCAAAAACGATTGCAGATCCCGCGTCCCTCGGCTTCCAATGCCCAACCCGCCAAGGACAATACGGTCGCTCGGCGGAACGGCTCCACCGAGGCCGATGGCTGAGGCGGGAATGATCAGAGGGGCGGCGATCGGGCCTTTGAGGAGAGTTCGTCTTAACACGCTCCCAGTATACTCCGTTATTTAAGAGTTTCAACTCCTAAAATCATGAACTGCCGCTGGACGATTCTCCGGACCTTGGTCCGTACGGCGCCCGATCCAACCCACCGCCCAGACGCCGCCTGTGCCCGCTCTCACGGCTCTACCAGCCGCGGCCAAAGGGGCGGATCGCTCGACAGTTGCTATCCTTTTCACGCGCTCTGAGGCGAGTTACGGTACCGGCTCAGAAGCCGGAGACGCACGTGCCATCTCACGAGTGCAACGGTGATCTGCACCTCGCGCGAGATCGGCCCCGAACCGAAGCGTCGCGATTTCGCCAGCCGCCACTCGCGCCGCCATTCGCGGCTGGTTCCCCGCCATGCAGGAGTGCGTGAGCATCAGGCGATCCCCGTCCAAGTGATACATCGTCGTCATGCGGCTGCTGGCCTTGTTCGCAAACTCGAA
>JBGSME010001164.1:0-1666 GCA_041740335.1 Bryobacteraceae bacterium
TAGTCGCGCCAGTTCGAGATCACGACATAGGCTCCGAACGTCAGCGTAGCCGCGGCGAACACAATCACGAAACTGAGCGAGATCAAGTGAAGCGGGATGACGGCGCGCCCCGGCTGAAACACCCATTGAGCGAACGTGCCGGAAAAATTCATGCCGAAAAAGCCCGTCACCACGGCGCCCGCGCCAAGTATCAGGCTGAGCATCGCCAAACGGTTCACCGCTTCCGTGTTCCGAAACTGATAGTAGTTGTGGAGCGATTCGTTGAGCTTGTCGATCTCCACTTCGATTTCGTCCTTCATCACGTCGATGCGATACTCCTGCACCTGCGCGCGAAAGTGTTCGCTCTCTTCGTCCTTGTTGGCCAGTTCGTCGAAATACCAATAGTTCGAAAAATGCAGAAAGTCGGATCGGAGTTCACTGGCCAGGCGGATGTTCTCGCTCGAAATGCGTGCGCCCTCCGCGTCGCGGTAGAGCTGCCGGGAGACCAGCGCGGTCCGTTCGGCGAAATCAAGCAGCGTCACGCGGTAGAAGAGAGTGATAATCGCGATCGCCAGATACCGGCTGCGGTACATGCGATGGATGAGAAAGCCCTCCGCCAACTCGTGTTCGTCGCAATCGAACTGGCCCATGCAGCAGGTGACGCTCGAATAGGTGGTGAAGCCATACCACGTTCCCTGATGTACCCAACGGCGGTACATTTGCCGGGTCATCAGTTGGTCTGTAAATTCGGCATCGTAGCGGAAATGCTCGCCCCACCGGTCCACGTATAGGATCCGGCTGAGCAGCACGCGATAGGCCTCCGACGTCATGAAATCGTCGGGAACCGAGGCTGGGTCCACGGCAACGTAGGTGTACACCACCATCCGCTCGTCGAGCACGGGTTCGTACTCCTGCTGCTGGTAGTCGGCAAAGTACAGCAGCGCTCGAATGGTGTTAGCCAATGGAGGATGAAAGCTCACCATCTCCGGCCGCTCGAACCGCTCCTCCACCAGAACATCGTCCGCGCCTTCGGCATCTTCGAGAACAAAGGCAAGCCGCGAAGGCATCCGCCCCTCCCGCAACTGGCGCCGGCTCGACGGATACACCTTGCGCATCATCTCGTTGATCCACAGAGCTTCGTCCGCGGGTATTTGAAATGCCTCCACGCCGATCGAGAGCACGCCGATCGTATTCGCGTAGAGGTGCAGCCGAAGATCGGTCACGCGGACCCGCGCCGAGCGGCCCTTGGCATCCTCGGCCACAAACCAAAGAATCTTCTCGTCGAGGGGAATCCGGTAAAACTGCACCAGAGACTCCGGGCCCCCTCCGTCTTCCGGCGGCTCGGTGGTGTCGAAGAACACCCGCCGGACATAGGAATGGAAGAACACCATGTCCTGATAGGCCGGCCCGTCAATGTCGTAACGGGTGTGGGGCGAACGCTTCCATTTTCCCAGCCGCTCCGCGAGCTTGGTTCCCACTCCCTCCGCGGGTAGGTTCAGCCACTCGGTGACGCCGTTGATCCAATGCGCGTGGCGTCGCCAAATCCCCATGTGGTCTTCCCCAACCGCCTCTTTGTCAATCGAGAACGGCAGCAGGAAGTGCGTGTGCAGATGCTGAATGCGGATCAAGGCAGCTCCGTGACAAGCGCGTTGAACAGCAGCTTGAGCGTGAGATAACTCTGCGCCCG
>JBGSME010001165.1:0-2768 GCA_041740335.1 Bryobacteraceae bacterium
GTTGGGCGCGTTGGCCACGGCCACTTTCATTTCCTTGTACTCAGGCAGGAACTTTGAAATCGGATCGTCCAGCAGATAGCGGCCCTCTTCGAGCAGCATCATCGCGGCGAGACTGGTGACCGGCTTGGTCATGGACGCAAGGCGAAAGATATGGTCGGCCTTCATCGGCGCGCGGGTGTCGACATCGCTGACCCCGTGTGTGGCGAAATGCGCGACGCTGCCTCGTCTGGAAACCATCGTCACCGCTCCGGCGATCTCGCCCTGATCGATGTAGCGCTTCACCAGCGCATCGATGCGCGCGAGGCGTTCGGGCGACAAACCCACCCCGGCCGGTTCCGATTTCGGCAGCGGAGCGGCCAGCAGACACGATGCCCCCAGAATGCACAATAGTTTCTTGGCCATGGGGAACAGTGTACCGAATCGGCTAACCGAAAAGCGGCGTGATCTCACGATTCCCGATCATCTGCTTGGCGGCGAACGGCTCAATGTAGTAGAAATCGCGGCCCGATGGCGTGCCGGAAACTTTCTTCGTCCAATCGACGCCCATCGCCGAGTAAACCGTGGTGGCGACGTCCTCCATATAGACGGATCGCTTCACGCCCCAGCCCGTATCGATCACCTTCGCCCCCGTCTCGTCGGTCTTGCCGATGATCTGGCCGCCCTTCACGCCGCCGCCGGCAAACAGCGCGGTCATCGCGTACTGGTAATGGTCGCGGCCGTTCAATCCGGTGAGATCGCCCGGTGTCCGCCCGAACTCGCCCATGCAGACCACGAGCGTTTCGTCAAGCAGCGTGCGGCCGCCGGGGCGCTTCCTCGTCGCCAGATCTTCGATCAGCGGACTGAGCGCGGCGTCGAGGTCAAACGACTGCTTGTAGAAGTTGCCGCGCGTGTAGATGTCTTTGTGGTGGTCCCAACCGTAGTGCTGCAGGAAGATAAATCGCGTGCCTGCGTCGGCTTCCACAAGATTGCGCGCGATCAACGCCGCGTCGCCGGTGATGCTACCGCCGTAGCGCTTTCTTTCTTCGTCGCCCAGGGCGAATAACTTCTCGGTGCGTGGATCGGAGATCAATTGCACCGCCGATTCGTAGTGATCGTTGTAGTCCCGGAATGCCTTTGCCTGCAGCGAGGAATCGTTGCGAAGACGCGCGTCAAAGTCCTTGAGCAGCGCCCAGCGGCGCTGGAAGTCGTCGCGAATGGCGGGATCGAGCTGATAGGCGGAGAAGCCGGTGTTGGTATCGATATGGAAGGGCGAAAAGCGAGCCGGCAGAAAGCCGGACTTCAATAAGCCCGCCTGGCTCTGCGTCACGTTCAAGGTCACATAGGGCGGCAGCATGTCCGTGCTCCGCCGTTGATCCAGCGTCTCGAGCGCGACCACGGACCCCATTGGCGGAATCTCTTTCTGCAACGCCGGATTCAACGAATGCGCCGCCTGCACATAATACTGTGCGCGGCCGTGAACGCTATCCCAGGCTTCCATGGATCGCAGCAGCGTCACGCGATCGAGTTGCTTCGACAGTTTTCCGTACAGCCCCATCGGCCACTTCACGCCGGGCTTCACTTCCTGGACGTCGAAATCAGGCGGGGTCCACTTACCTTCTTTCAGGTCCCAACTATCCAGGTGGCTCTGGCCGCCGTCGAGCATCACGAAGATACAAAACCGTGCGCTCCCGCGAGGCTTCGCCGCTCCGGCCGCGTGCGCCACCTTCGGCTTCAGCAACGGGAGGAACCAATAGCCGCTCATCGACACGGCGCCCAGCCGGAACGCTTCGCGGCGAGTGAGGTAAGAATCGAGAATTCCGGGCATGGCGGTTAAGCTCCTAGTAATTGAAAATGAAATCCACTTTGTTCAGCAGCAGCCACTGCAGGTCTTCGTAACCCTTGGCCGCGTTGGCCGCGATCAGCGACTTCGCCATGCTTACTTCGCTCGCCTCGGGACGCCGGTTGAGGAACCGTTCGAATATCGCCGTGATATTGTCGTCCACGCTTTGCTGCCCGGCCAGCAGACGCGCAAGAAAACTCCCCGGCTGCGCCTTCACCTGCTTCATCACCCATGGACTGTTCATCAACAGGATCGCCTGGGTGATGTCGCCGTCGTTCACGCGTTCGGCGTACTCGCGATTGGTTTGCCCGAACGATTCGAGAAAGAAATTGATGTCCTTCAGGCCAGGCACGCGCTGTTTGAAGTCTTCCGGCGATCGCGTCTCCGTGGCATATCGCGCGGTGACGTCGGTTCCGCGAATCGGAACACCGGTATAGAGTCCGGTGGCATGCACGATCGAATCATGCACCTGTTCGGCGGTGAGGCGGCGGACGAAGCGCCTGGCGAAATACTTCGAATACGGCTCTTTCCATTCGCCGGCAAACTTGGACGAAAGCTGATACGCGCTCGACTTGGCGATGGTCCCGATGAGGCGGCGCATATCGTATCCGTTCTTGCTGAAGTCCGCGGCGAGTTGATTGAGAAGCTCGGGATGCGATGGCTGCAACGTCCATGGGGCCGGCGGCGGATTATTCGGGTCCTGGCGCGCGAGGTCGAAATCGAGTGGAGGGTCCACGATGCCGACGCCCATCATTTCCGCCCAGAACAGATTCACGGTGGCCCGCGCAAACTGCGGATGCGACGTCAACATGCGCGCGTATTCGTGGCGCAACGGACGCCGCGCCTCCGGCTTGTCTCCGGTAAGCAGAAAGACCGGCTCCACCTTGCCCTCACCGCGCCGCGGCACACGCACAACGGTGCGCGCCGAAGCATCGTAGCCGGGGCCGTA
>JBGSME010001166.1:0-2838 GCA_041740335.1 Bryobacteraceae bacterium
GCCGGCACGCCGTCAAAAAGGATGCGGGTTTCCGGCGTGAACCCGGTCCCGTTGATAATAACGATCCGGCGGCCTGCGGCATCGAACCCGGGAAGCATCGACAAAACTTGCGGCGGAAGGCGGCGTGTGAGCCGGAACGCCGAGGGCAGTACGTAGAGATCCCCATCGCTGGCAAACGTGAGATGGCGCGCGCCTTCCCCGGAACCGAGGTTGAACTGTGTATCGATCTGGAGGTAACGGGGATCGGTTGGATAAGGCTTCACCCCTCCCACAGGCACCACGGCCGACCCGCCCAGCACGGAAACCGCAGCCTTGTCGGTCAACCCGAAGCCGGCGGCGATAATAAATGACCGGGCCGTTTCCGGAGACAGGTGCGCCGGCTTTACCGCCACTGGCCCAGGAAAACTGAACGTCTGGACCCCGAACACCGCCGGGGTCTGGCGCCGTTTCAAGTCGAAGTTGATCCCATCCACGGAGAAGCCCGGCGAAACCACGATCGCTTGTGCCGAAACCGGATCCTTCGCCGACGGATAGAAGACCGTCGCAAACGATGTGGTGGTTGGCAAATACCGGTTGTCCGGGTCGAGCGGCGGTGTGATGCCTGCATTGTAGGCTTCGCCCACCACCGCCGGCGGAAGCGGGTGCGCGTAGAGGTAATAGGAGCCCGGCGGGATACCGCGGATCTGGTAGGTGCCGTCCGGATTGGCGAGAGCGCTCACCGCCGTGCCGTCGAGCGACAGCGCTACCACCGATGCCAGGTTGGCGGTTACGCCTTCCACCGTCACACGGCCTTGAATGGTGCCCGTACCGAACTGAAGGTTCCGCTCCGGGTATAGGACCTTCACTCCGATTGCGTCGTCGAGTGCCAACGGGCGGGATTTTGTGGTCGCGCGAGTGATCGATGTCGACATCACGCTCGACGTCAGGCTGTGCTGCAGCCCCACCGCATGCCCGAACTCGTGCGTGAGAGTCAGGAAGAATCCTTCGCTCCAAGTGGACTGCTGTGAGAAATCGGCCGGCAGCACCACCGTCGCCCGTTCAATCGGGACGAACGGGCCGTCAGGGCCTTCCGTGACCGCGCCGCGTACCGAAGGTCCGCCCAGCGCCAGCACACCCGGCGGCAATTCCTGGAACACCACCTCCACCGCCGGCGTCGATTGCTCCGTGCCCGGGGTGTAAAGCCCGCTGAACGCCAGCTTCAGGCTCGCCCCGTCCACTTCGCTCCACGCCCGGGCCGCCAGACGAACCTGGCTCACCAGACTCGCAAAGCTGTCCCCGGGGGACATTTGCACCGGTCCCTGCTCGGCAATGAAATAAGGCACGGTCTGGCCCGGCAGCGCCTGTAGATTGAACTTTTCGTAGATTGGCTGGAACGGGCCCACCCTCGTCCGGAAGTGGACGAAATGATAGTAACCGCTGGCCGCCGAAGTGATCCCGAGAAACGCCGCAAGCACCACCGCTCGGGCCATGCCTGCTCGGGAAAAAGTGCGCGGCGTGTACTCCATCGCTATTCCTTGGCCGCTCCCAACACCTGGCCTACGCGCGATCGCAGACGATCCAGAGTCAGCGTCAGTGGCTGATCCGGAACCACGGCGCGGGTGGCCGGATCCACGAGTCCGCCCGCGGCCGCCGCCCGTGTCAGCTTTGCTGAACTGCTTCCGGCCGATTCCGCCGGTACCAGATCAAGCAGGCCCTGCGAAAGCCCGACGATCTGCGTCACGCCGGATTTGCCGGTCCAAAGGAAGAAAACGTACTCGCCGCCGATATGCAGATCCGGCGAACCGGGAAACGTCTGCGTGATGCCGTCTATCGAGCCGCCGGGCGTCGAAACCGTCACTACGGATTTGGTTACGCCCTTCAGCCGCTCAGTGACCGACACCGAAGCTTCCGTGAACACGATCGCTCCCCGGCGGATCGACGATTTCGAACTCACCTTGCCGCGGACGATTTCGCTCGACTTGCGAATCATCTCGTCCAGTTCGAGTTTTTCGAGCGTGGCTGCGGAAAGCACCGGGCACAACGAAACCGCGAGGGTACCGATTGCCAGTAGTATGCTTCGCATTCACCTCTCCTCGTAGCAGGTCACAGACCAATTTCAAGTTGTTGAAACGAAAGCCTGTAATCCTTTTCAGAACGCCGCCGCTGTGTCGGTCCGACACGGGGCCGTCCATTGCCGCCACAGCCCTCCGCTCTTTATTGATCGGCCTCGTCGCGCACGATCAATACTGGAACTTTCACTGCGTGCCGCACTGACTCAATTGTAGTCCCGAAAATCAGATCCTTCCAGCCTTTATGTCCATGCGCGCCCATCACAACCAGATCCGGGCGAATCTGGCTTGCTACTTTTGCTATCTCTTCGCCCGGACGTGGCGAATGCCGGATCACGCACTCCGCCTCCAGCCCCTGCGCCCATAGCGCCTCCAGGATCTCATCGAAGTAGCGCTCCCCCGTCGACACTTCGGCCGTCTTCGCCTCCGCTCCGTACACCTGGCTGGTCACCCCTTCTTCCACGTGGACCAGAAACAGACGGGCGCCATGCGCCTTCGCCAGCGCCGCGCTGTGTACGATCGCGTCCCGATCCCGGTCGCTGTGATCGAGCGGAACCAGAATCCGCTTGTACGATGGGGCCGTGTAGCCCCGTGCAAGCTGAATATCCGGAGTGGTTACCGGAGGCTTGCCCGTCCACCGCCACGATTCCGGCAGGAACGGCGAAGCGATGATGTAGGCGAGCAGACCGCCGATCGCCAGGCTCAGCAACCCCACCAATATCCCGACAAGCCACTGCCACGCGCCCGCCGCGGCGAGCCAATCGCCGAACGTGGTCACAACCAGCCACAG
>JBGSME010001167.1:0-2476 GCA_041740335.1 Bryobacteraceae bacterium
CATGTCGGCACCGTGCTTGGCCGTAATTCGGTCAACATCGCCAACTTTGCCCTCGGCCGCCGGGATGCCGCCACACAGGCCGTATCCATTGTCGAAACCGACGGCGCGCTTCCCGAAAAAGTCATCGCCGAATTGCTGCAACATCCGGCGATTCTGCTCGCGCGGCCTGTCGAACTCGACGGAGTCTAACCCTCTGCCCGCGTCGAAGGTCCACTTCGAGCACGGTGAGCCTATCCTTCGCGTGGAGGATATGGACGCCGCGCTCGATTTCTATGTCGGCCAACTCGGATTCAAGAACGCCGCGTGGGGCAATGCCGACTTCACCTGCGTCTCTCGCGATGGCGCCACAATCTATCTTTGCCAAAAGGGCCAGGGACGCGGCGGAGCGTGGGTATGGATCGGCGTGAGCGATGCGCGGCGGCTTCACGAAGAACTGGTGGCGCGCGGCGTCGGGATCAAGATGCCGCCCACCAATTTTCCGTGGGCGCTCGAAATGCAAGTCACCGACCCGGACGGCAACGTCCTGCGATTCGGCTCCGAACCGGACCCAACCTGAAACTCAAGTGGCTGGCGGTCTGGCTCTCGCTACGCTGGATGGGCTCCTACGGGCGCGCCTCCACCGCTGGCAATTACGCCAGAGTTCGCCGGTTCCGGCTGCCCACTGCGCCCAGCGTCAATGGACCACTTTTCGCCTCCCTTTCGGACGCCACCTGAAACTCCGATACAATGCTGGACATGCTCCGGCGTGAACTACTCGCAATCCTGACGGCGTCCCCGCTTTTTCCCCAGACTGCGTCAGCCCTCCGCCTCCGCGCCCGCACGCGCAAAAATGGACTTCCCGTCGAAACCGATCTGCGCTGGCAGCCCACCGCTACCGCGATCATCATCTGCGACATGTGGAACGGACACTACTGCCAAAACTCGGTAAAACGGATCGAGCAGATAGTGCCGCAGATGAACGCCACCATCGGCAAGGCGCGCGCTCTCGGGGTGCGCATCATTCACGCGCCCAGCGGTTGCATGGACAAATACGAAGGGACGCCGCAGCGCGCTCGCATGAAAACGGCGCGGGTGTCGGCGCCGCCGGTTCCCATCGCAAGTTGGTGCTATCTCGATCTCAAAGACGAAGCGCCGCTGCCGGTCGATGACTCGCGCCAGCCGTGCGACGACGATGTGGTCGGCGAGCGCGTGCGCCGGTATGACCGGCAGCATCCCGGCCTCACCATTATGGAGCCGGACGGCATCAGCGATTCCGGCCAGGAGATCTACAATTTTCTCGAACAGGAGTCGATCGCGAACGTGGTGTTGATGGGCGTGCACACCAACATGTGCGTGCTCGGACGCCCGTTCGGGATCAGACAGCTTACGCGATTGGGCAAGACCGTGGTGCTGGCGCGCGACCTCACCGACGCCATGTACGACCCCCGCGAGCCCCCCTGGGTGAGTCACGAAAGAGGAACCGGACTGATTATTGAACATGTGGAACGATACTGGTGCCCTACAATCGAGGGCGTCGATCTGACGAAGCTCGATGATGGGCGGCGATCATGAGCGCCACCGCGCAACCGGCGAAGACGGCCGGCGCCGGAGCCGGGCCGCGCGTCAGCTCCATGCGATGGGCCGTGGTAATCCTGCTCAGCTTCGGGATGGTGATCGCCTATTCCGATCGTGTCAACCTCACCGTCGCCCTGCCGGAAATGGAGAAGGTGATTGCGATCGACAAGGCGCAGCAGGGCATGGCGCTGTCGGCTTTCTTCTGGACTTACACTCTGGGCCAAATTCCGGCCGGCATGATGGTGGATCGTTACGGCGCGCGGACGCTCTACATGCTGGGCTTCATGCTGTGGAGCGTCGCTTCCGCATTAACCACCTTCACAACGGGCCTTTGGAGCTTGATCGCCTTCCGAATGCTCGTGGGCGCCGGTGAATCGGTGGTGACGTCGAGTAGCCTCTACTACATCCGGAATCATTTCACGGAGAAGGATCGGGGACTTGCCGTTGGCTTGTACATGACCGGGACGAAGGTGGGCCCGGCGGTGGGCTTGCCTCTGGCCACCGCGCTGGTGTTGGGCTTCGGTTGGAAACCGATGTTCCTCTTGATGGGATTGGTGAGCCTCATCTGGGTGGTGCCATGGCTGCTATGGGTGAAGAAGGACGATCCGGCCGCCCGCGGGGCGAATGCGCCCGGCAAGGTCGGCAGGCAAAGTATCTCGTTGGGTCAGGCCCTGCGGACGCCGCTCATGTGGGGTGTCATCGTCGGCACCTACTGCTACATGTATTTCGTCTATTACTGCATGACATGGATGCCGCGCTACTTCCAGGAAACGCACGGCCTTTCCTTGAAGGCCACCGGCTGGTATAGCGGTGCGTCGTTTGGCGGCATGGCCATCGTGGCGGCGCTATCGGGCTGGGCGGCCGATCGGATGATCGCGCGTGGCATGGACGCAGTCGCAGTCCGGCGAGGCTTCACCATCGC
>JBGSME010001168.1:0-12005 GCA_041740335.1 Bryobacteraceae bacterium
GGGTCCTCCAAGGTGTCACCGTTCTCAATTGTTGAACGGGTGATGTTGTGGAGGATCATGTTCATTCGGCAGATCGACCAGACCGTGCCGTTTGATTCCTGTCCGTAGAGCGCGAGGTCGTTTGGGTTCTCGCCCTGTTCTTCGACGTACTGGTGGCTCTGGATAAGGAAGCCGCCAGAACCGACGGTGGGGTCGTAAATCTCGTTTCCGGCCTGGGGCTTCACGAGTCGAACGAGCAACCGCACTACTTCGCCAGGCGTGTAGAACTCGCCGCCCTTCTTGCCAGCGCTGTCGGCGAAGTACTTGATGAGGTATTCGTATGCGGCGCCAAGCAGGTCGGGAAACTCGAAGTTGTCGTTCACTAAAACGAACTGTGGCTGGTTGAAATGGTCGAGAAGATCCTTCCATTTCTGGTCTGGGATCTTGGTCTTGCCCTTGATTGCGTTGAAGTTGATGTTGTTCTTCAGCACACCGGCAAGCGCATCGTTCTCGTCTTCAATGGCCGCGATGGCCTTGTTGAGCATGTTGCCGATATCTTGTTTCAGATCCCTGAGGGCTGGGACTTCGTCACCATTCTCGTCGGTCCAGGACTCGTTCCAGCGCGCGCGAACGGGAACAAAGAACGCTTCTCCGTAGGAGGTCTTGTCCTCCAAGAGTTCCTTTAAGAGCGCCGCGTCCGTGATGTGAGCGAAATCTTTCTTGCGAAGCTGGTCGCGCTTGCGGTCGAACTCGTCAGACAGCCGCTTCAGGAAAAGCATGCCGAAGATGAATTCCTTGAACTCCGAGGCATCCATCTTGCCGCGGAGAATATCCGCTGCCTTGAAGAGGAAGGTTTCAAGCTGAGAGAGTGTAATCTTTTCTTGCGTCATCGGGACCAGATGCTTCGGAACATGGAGGTCGGTCTGCCGGGATCGACAGGAGAACAGGAGTGATTGTCATTCGAACTGGCGTAAATCGAGCGCTCACCGGCACATCCTCGTTCATGGGAGCGTCGGGTGTCATTTAATGCCATTGCGAATGTTGTAGATCGGGTAAGGGGCACGTTCAAGCAATTTTAGCGTGCTGAACTGGGTAGGCGCACTCTGGGCGGGGGCGAAGGTCGGGGGCGAAGGGTTGCCGATCGTGGCGCGGCGCTGCATACTGGCTGGGTGGCCGATACGTTCTTATACTTCGCCTATGGCTCCAACATGCTGACGCGTCGCCTGAAGGAGCGGACGCCTTCCGCTCAGGCGGTTGGAACAGCCTATGTTGAAGGGAGGAATCTGACGTTTACCAAAGAGAGTAAAGACGGTTCCGGCAAGTGCGATATCGAGCAGGCCGATAGTCGAGAGGCTCGGGTCTGGGGAGTCCTTTTTCGTATCGACTCCTCGGAATCGGAACTTCTGGATTCCGCTGAGGGGCTCAGGCACGGATACCGAAGCGAGCACATTCTGACGGTTTTGGAAGGCGGAACAATGAGCGCTGTCGCCTACTTCGCCACCAAGACGAACAAAGCACTACGTCCTTACGATTGGTACAAGGCTCTGGTCTTAGCAGGGGCCATTGAGCACCAACTCCCAGAGGAGTACGTTTCGAAACTGCGAGAAATTCCGGCAGAGCCCGATCCAGACGTCAGTCGTCGCCAGAAGAATGAAGCCCTGCTGAAGAATATCGGGTAGCGAAGCTCAACTGCATTTCCCTCTACCAGCCGATGTCCGCCTCGACAGTCTTTTGGGCGCAGAAAAGAGGTAGCCGCCGTGACGCGGATCGTGTCGGCGGAATGCGCCGCGCCGAACTGCGTTCGCTGGGGCCCGGTGCAGGTGTCGGGATGCGACCGCGTGTGAGCCTATCGACCGCGCCCTTGGCTATGGCCTGAGCGCTGTTGAAAGGCTTCGTGCATTTCGGCAAGAAGCGATTGGCGACCGCTATTGTATGACTCGTATGCGTAGGCAAGGGCTATCGCGTAGTCCGTGAGACGTGCCGCTGTTTCAGTCACTTCGCGAGTAGCTGGTGTTGGACTGCCATGAGCAGGAAGGCAGAACTGGTTTACGTTTTCAGAAAAGTTTTCCAACTCGGCAAGTTTCTCGACGAACGGTCCGGTGGAGGTCCGTCCGAGCATTCCGGTAATGATCTCATGAAACTCTCTCGCCCGATCGCGTACCGCCGACAGTGTCATCGGACCGCCATCCGTTTCTACAGGCGTACCGGCATCGGTTGGATTCTGCTCGATCAGGCGAGTAGTCTGCTCAACGAGAGTGTGCAGAACCGTATCGAGGCCTTCGATGAAGTAGCCAACCCGAACGCTGCGGCTGTTCATGAACGCTGTGAAGGATGGATCTGACAAGAGCGCCTCCCAGAGTGTTGCTGGAGGCTGCACCATAGCCAGACGCGCGGGGCGTAGCAAGGTATTTGTTTGAGCACCGAGGCCGCCGCCAAAGCTTTGCGGTGGCGGATCGCGGTGATGCGGCCGCGGCAGCCGTTGCAGTCGGTTTCGAACTGAGGCCGACCAAGGGCGCGGGGGGGCAATCTTCGGTTCGGGCCGGGGTTTTCGGTTCCCGCACTATCCCCGCACAATGGCGGGTTCTCTCAGTTTTCCCGCAAGTCTAATGGTGTCTCATCGAGATAAGTCCTTTCCCTGCAATAGCAGTGCGGGGAGTTGGTGGGCTGTGCTTCCCTTACAAGGAAGGGGTCCGGGGTTCGAGTCCCTGCGCGCCCACCATACCCTCAAATCCTCATCACCCAGAGCCAGCATCTCGGTCACACCACTTCCCCGCCCTACAATCCACCAGTCCTCAACAACTTCGCGCTCTCAAGCACCAAAAAAGCTTGACACCATGTGCAACAATCGTTGCGCTGGCCAAGTCCAGCATGCTGCTTGAAAACCGAATCCGGTCCGTCTCCGAAATCCGGCGGACCAATCCTAGACAATGAATATTGCGGGACGAACCCAACCATTTTACGAGATAAATTACTTAAATATGAGCCACTTATAAAAGAACATGCTTGGCTTCGTTCCGCCCGGCAAACCCAATTTCACCAGCCACTCAGCCGGGTAGCGCCCAACCGCCCCCCCTTACTCCACCACAACCATCACCACCGGGTCCGGCGCCGCACCCTTCGCCGTTGAAAAACTCCGGACCAGCTTCCGCTCACCCAACGACACCACATGCACCAGATCCTTCTCCTCCGACGCCGCAAACGCCCACTTCCCATCCCCCGACACCGACAACGAAACCGGATCCCCCTCCACCGCAATCCGCCCCACCTCCCGCCGCGTCGCTAAATCCGCAATCCCCACCGCATGCTCATGCATCAACGCATACACCAGCAGCTTCCCGTCCGGAGTCTCCGCCACACGCACCGGACCCTTCCCCGTCTCAATCTGCCCAATCACCCCCTGCCGCTTCGCATCGATCACCGTGATCGACGCCGCTTCCCGGTTCGCCACATACAACAGCTCCCCGTCCCGCGACAGCGCACTCCCCTCCGGCCGCGCCCCCGTCGGGATCGTCTTCACCGCCCCGGTCGTCAACTGCACCACCGAAACGAAATCCGCTCCGCTGTTCGACACAAACGCATATTCCGCCCCGCCCGACGCCCCCTGGATCACCGCACCCGGACCGAACGACACCATATGCGGCGTCTCCCCCTTCGGATCGAAATTCCGGATCGTCTTCCGCCGCTTGGCGTCGATCAGCAATAGCCGCGCCGGATTCTCCGCCGTCACCGCCAGATAGTCCCGCACCGGATCATACGAGATCCCGTGCGGCCGATGATACTTCCCCGTCGAAATCGTGCTCACCCGCTTCCGCGCCGCAATGTCCACCACTGAAATCGTGTTCCCGCCCTTCCCCGCCTGCTCAATGCGCATCGTCCCGTTGTCGGAGATATATGCGAACTTCCCGTCCGGCGAAATCATCATCTCGTGCGGATGCGTCCCCACCTGCACCTGCCCCAGCAACTGCCCCTCCGGCGTGTAGTAGGCCAACGCGCTCGCCCCCTTCAACAACACCAGCAACACATCCGCCCCAAATACCGGAGCCGCCAGTACCAACAACATCATGATTCGCCGCATAATCACATAGTAGCCGCTTAGTCATGGCCCTCGACGAATACGCACGCAAACGCGAGTTCGACCAAACACCCGAACCCCGCCCCATCCCCGCCCAGCCCGGCTCCCAGCGCTTCTGTATCCAGCGTCACAACGCGCGCCGCCTCCATTACGACCTTCGCATCGAGGTCGGCGGCACCCTCAAATCCTGGGCCGTCCCCGAAGGCCCAACCCTCGATCCCACAATCAAGCGCCTCGCCGTCCTCACCGAAGATCACCCCCTCCAATACGCCACCTTCGAAGGCAATATCCCCAAGGGCAACTACGGCGCCGGCAGCATGATGCTCTGGGACATCGGCACTTACGATCTCCTGGGCGATGCCACCGCCGATGCCCAGCTCGAACGCGGCGACTTCAAGTTCCGCCTCCACGGCCACAAGGTCTCCGGCGAATTCGCCATCGTCCGCCTCGCCAATTCCGCCAAAGGAAACGAGTGGCTGCTCATCAAGAAGAAGGACGTCATGGCACAGCCCGGCTGGGACATCGATCGCCTCGAATACTCCGTCCGCACCGGCCGCACGCAACAGGAAATCGCCCTCGACCTTCCCCCCACCATCCCCGCCGTCGACGAATCGCGCCTCCACCTGCCTCCCGCCACCGGCGCCGTCGAAGCCACCATGCCGGCCTTCTTCCAGCCCATGCAGGCCACCAACGCCAACGTCCCCCCGGAAGGCGACGATTGGACCTTCGAGATCAAATGGGACGGCGTCCGCGCCCTCTGCTTCATCGAGGACAAGGCGATCAGGATCATCGGAAGGAAGGGCACCAAGTTCGACCGCCAGTATCCCGAGCTCAACGCTCTCCCCGAAATCTTCAACGCCCGCTCAGCCATCATCGATGGCGAAATCGCCGCGCTCGACGAAGCCGGACGCCCCAGCTTCCAACGCCTCCAACCACGCATCATGGCCTCGTCCCCCTCCGCCGTCGCCCAGCTCGCCCGCACCCGGCCCATCACCTTCTTCGCCTTTGACCTCCTCTACTTCAACGGCTGGGACCTCCGCGACGCCCCCTCCTGCGAACGCCGAAAACTCCTCCGCGAGTTCCTCGCTCCCCACTCCCACATCCGGCTCTCCGAGGACTTCCCCACCAACGGCGTCGAACTCCTCGAACTCGTCCGCGCCCAGGGCCTCGAAGGCATCGTCGCCAAACGCATCCTTTCCCGCTACCGCTCCGGCCGCCAAACCGATTGGCTCAAAATCAAGATCCTTCACGAACTCGAATTCGTCATCTGCGGCTGGGCCGAAGGCGAACGCGACCACTTCGGTTCCCTCGTCCTCGGGCTCTACGACGACGGTCGCCTCGAATACGCCGGTAACGTCGGCACCGGCTTCGACAACAAGGCCCTCGCCGCCATCCGCAAACAGCTCGAACCTCTGCGCTCCGGCATCTGCCCCTTCCCCGCCGGCGAACCCGCCATGCTCGCTCCCGCCACCTGGATCGAGCCAACTCTGGTCTGTACCTGTAAGTTCAATTCCTGGACCGATGACCGTCATCTCCGCGCCCCCGTCTTCATCGCCATGCGCCCCGACATCGATCCCGAAGAGTGCGTCCGCGTCCAAGCCGCCGCCGGCCCGCCTCCCCCGCTGCTGCCCCCGGACAAAACCGAGATCTTCCTCGAGATCGACAACCACCGCATTCACTTCACCAACGTGAGTAGGATCTACTATCCGGCCCGCGCCGCCCTCGCCGCCGGACAGTCCGCCCCTGCCTCACCCAGGCAGCCTCGCGACTACACCAAGCGCGACATGCTCAACTACTACAACGCCATCGCCGATCTCCTGCTCCCCCACCTCCGGGACCGCCCTCTCTCCCTACGCCGATACCCCGACGGCATAGACGGCGAAGGCTTCTTTCAGAAAAACGCCGCCGGACTCCCCGACTGGTTCCGCACCGCTCCCGTCGTCGATGTCGACGGCGAAGAAAAACTCCTTGCCATCGGCGGTGGTCGAGCAGAACTGCTGTATTTGTCGCAACTTGGATGCATAGATCAAAACCCTTGGATGAGCCGGCTCGGATCCCTCGATCACCCCGACTTCCTCCTGATCGATCTCGACCCTAGCGAGTGCGAATACCCCCGCATCGTCGAGGCCGCCCTCCTCGTGCGCAAGAAACTCGACCGCCTCGGCCTCACCGGCTACCCCAAAACCACCGGTGGCGACGGCATGCACATCTACGTGCCCCTCGAGCCCGTCTATACCTTCGAGCAGTCACGCGGCTTCTGCGAGATCCTCGCCCGCCTCTGCGCCGCCGAACGGCCTGACCTGTTTACCCTCCCCCGCCAAGTCGCCCGCCGCGATCGCGGCAAAGTCTACTTCGACTATTCCCAGAACGCCCGCGGCAAAACCATCTCCGCCCCCTACGTCCTCCGCGCCTACGAAGGCGCTCCCGTCGCGACCCCCCTCGACTGGCGCGAACTCACCCCTTCGCTCCACCCCCGCCAATTCCACATCGGCAACGCCCCCGATCGCTTCGCCCGTACCGGCGACCTCTATGCCGCCGTCCTCACGAAGCGCCAGCGTCTGGAACCGGCCATCGAGCGCCTCGAGACCCTGCTTCCAAGCTCGCCGCCGCATAAGTAATCGGATCCCCACGCTCCACCGCCAAACGCTTCAGCCGTTCGAAATCCCCCGCCATCCGGCACAAATCATATAAATTCGGACACATCAGATACGCCGGATCCGTCTCCGTCAAAGACTGCTCGAAAACCTCGATCGCCTCCGCGTACCGGCCCAGCCGCACCAGAAACCGCACCAGCACCTGCGCTGGATAGCTGCCCGTCTGCTCCAAATCAAGCGCCGCAACCTTGTCCCGAAAATGCCGCACCGCGGAGTCTACTTCTTCTCCGGCAAACGCCTGAAGCCAGATCCGGTGATCGACGTAGACATCGTCGAGTGGCGCGTCGCCTTTGTGGTGAAACATCGGTGCTAACTTCTCCCCATACCGCGCCAACTCGATCGCCGCCAGAACCGTCTCCCGGTCACTCGATTCCGCCGCGAACCGCAGCACTGAAATCAGATGCGACGTATCCACGTAGTAGTCATATTCTCCAAACAGCCAATCCCGCCCTTCGATCATCTCCACAATCGTCCCCGTCGGCGCTGCGCCCTCCTGCTGCTCGATCGCCCTCGCAAGATTTACTTTCAATTCTGTCCGTAATGTGTTGATCAGCAAACGCAAACCGTCTTCTCGCGTCCCTGGATCTGGATACTGGTCAAACAGCGTAATCGCCCGACAGGTCCCATGATGGGTAAGAATCAATTCCAGTCCCCGTAAGGGATTCACCCGTTCCCCGAGCGCGATCTCAATCACAGCATCGGTCTCGTCGCCCCCATCGAAACGGCCAATCGCCTCCGCCACCGGACCCGGTTCGCCCACCGCCCGGAAATAAGGCCACGCTCTCGCAATCTCCCCGCTTTCGAGAAACAGCGCCCCCGTCTCACGCGCCGCCGCCATTACCGCTTCGTCGTATCGCCGCCGCTGCTCGCCATCCATTTCGCTTGGCGCAGCCGGCGCCAGCAACGGAAGCCCTAGCCTTTTCCGCGCCGCCATCAGCCGGGCCTCGAACAACTGTGCATATCTCTTCTCGGAGAGCGATTCCTCAACCAATACTTCAAACACGGCCTCCGCGTCTCCATCCGCCAACGTCCGATTCAATCGAGAGAAAGATGTTGAGTGGTCCACAGCCTACAGCTTACAGCCAACGGACCCCCAACATGCTCTCCGGTTACCTGTTCACCCTCCTAACGTCAGCGCCCCCGCCCGACGATAATACCACTGGAGGCCGTTTGCCCAAGTCCCTTGCGCCGTCATTCTCGGACTGTCTTTTCCTTGCCATCGTTGCTTGGCTGTTCATGTTTGGCGAGGATAGCTGGAGCCGCCTCCTGCTCGACGGCGACACGGGTTGGCATATCCGCACAGGCGAATGGATACTCGCCCACGGTCAGGTTCCCCATCACGATATCTTCTCCTTCTCAAAAAACGGCGAACCATGGTTTGCCTGGGAATGGGGTGCCGACGTCATCTACGCCTCGCTCCACCGTCTCTGGGGCCTGAAGGGCATCGTCGTCCTGGCCGGTGCGCAAGTCGCCCTCTTTGCCACGCTCATGGCCCGGTACATGCTCTGGCGCGGCGCCAACACGCTGATTACGATCGCGGTGGCCATGCTCGCCGTTGGCGCCAGCTCGATCCACTATCTCGCCCGGCCTCACCTGTTTACTCTTGTCCTTTTGCCAATCTGCCTCTGGATCATTGAGATCGATCGCCGCCAAGCCTCCAGGCTCCTCTGGGCCCTCGTTCCGATCACCATCGCCTGGACCAATCTGCACGGCGGCTTTCTCGCTCTGATCGCCTGCATCGGTATTCTCGTTGCCGGTACCGCCGGCGAGGCACTCTGGAACATTTGGCGATCCGAAACTCCAGACTGGACCCAGCCCCGGCGCTATGCCATCCTGCTCGCTCTGTGCGGCTTGGCTACCTTTGTCAATCCGTACGGGTATCACCTCCATTCCCACATCGCGGCCTATCTGAATTCCGACTGGATTCGCGAGGTGGTCCAGGAATTTCAATCCCCCAGTTTCCGCGCCGAGAACCTCCTCCAGTACGAG
Organism: Bryobacteraceae bacterium; assembly: GCA_041740335.1. Taxonomy (GTDB): domain Bacteria; phylum Acidobacteriota; class Terriglobia; order Bryobacterales; family Bryobacteraceae; genus DSOI01. The sequence goes on from JBGSME010001168.1 coordinate 8,695, forward strand.
ATGCTGCTCCTGGTCGGAATCCTCGCGGCCGCCTCGCAACTCGCCCGCGGCCGCCTGGTCGGTCCTCTCTGGATTCTCTTCTGGGCTCATCAGTCGCTGGGCTCGGTCCGCCACGTGACCGTTTTCGTGACCGTCGCTGCTCCGATCATTGCGCTTGAGGCCACATACCTTTGGGATCGCCTCGTTGCCGGTGCGTCGAAAAAGAGCGTTCACGGGATCCTCGATTCCCTCGCCGCCGACATGGGACGCAATTTCCGCTGGACCAGTCCCTGGCCCGCCGTCTTTCTCGCCGGCCTCCTGCTGGTCGACGCATTGCCCGTTCATTGGCCCAAAGACTTTCCCGCGCTCCGCTTCCCCGTCAAGCTCGTCCAAAAGCACGGGGATCGCATCCGCTCGGCGCGTGTCCTCACCACCGACCAATGGGCCGACTACCTGATCTATCGCTTCTACCCTGACCAGAGAGTATTCCTGGACGGTCGTAGCGATTTCTATGGCCCCGTGCTCGGAAAGCAATATATCCGCGTTTCCAGCGGCCAGCACGACTGGCGGAAGATCCTGGACCAACACGACTTCGATCTCGCTCTCATCCCGGTCGATTGGTCGCTCACCAGCCTTCTCAAGCAACACCCTGACTGGCGGTTACTCGAAGACGATGGCAAATGCCTCATCTTCGAGCGGCGGGAATCCGCCGCTCACGCATTAGCCCGCGTCGCGGCTGCAGGCTCGCCCGCGAAACAAGTCGATTTGGCGCGAGCCTCGCAAAAGTAATCACCTCCGCTAATGAAATCACTCACTTCATCCGAAAGTCCTAAGGGAGAGCGATCCGCGATGAAACTCCATCTTGTCTCAAAACCCGCTTCACCGAGCTCAGCCAGTTGGCGGCTGCCCGACGGTCAGCGCATGGCCGAGTTCGCGATGGCGCATGGCAGCTGGGCCGCGTCGATCCTCCTGTCCGCTCATCCCTTGGCAGGCTTCACGCCGGATCCGGCTCCCAGACCGGCGAATCTCCAGCGCCGAAGCGAGTCCGTCTTGCGCGTGGCAACAAGCGACAGACAGGAGACCATCCGGTGACCCAATGGAATCCAACGGATATCGCCCACCTTGAAATGTGGATCACGGCCGCCGTTGGCTGTGGCGCCGCCATTGAGGACTTGCTCCGGCGAACCATATCCAACTGGTTCGCAATCGCCGCCCTGGCCGGTGGCACCGTTTGTCATTTCCTTGCGTACGGCTGGGCCGGCCTCGGCTGGGCCCTGCTCGGCGCCATCGCCGGCTTCGCGATCTTTCTGATTTTCTATCTGCTCGGAGGCATGGGTGGCGGCGACGTCAAACTCATGTCCGGTTTCGGAGCGCTTCTCGGCGTCTCCCGTCTTTGGAAGTTCGCGTTTTGGACCGCTCTCACCGGCGGCATATTGGCAGCGGTCGTAATTGGGGTGGCCGCTCTTCGAGCCCGTGCGGGCTCGAAATCGAATTCAGACACTACCAAGACGCCTGTGGCAATCCCCTATGCCCCGGCGATCGTTTTGGGAGTCTGGCTCACATTGCTGTCGAGCCAGTGAGGAGAGGAGTCGTATGGACCGGAGGTTTCTGACAGTGCTGGGCGTAAGCCTGGTCTTCGCGCTGGTGGTCTCCAGCATCTTCTATCAATTGTCGGCTCGCGCCGGCACCGGCGGCCCGGCACAGAACGTCGACTCACAAGACGTCGTCGTCGCCGCCAAGCCGTTGCCGGTCGGTGTAACCATCAAGCCAGACGATATCAAGGTCGTCAAGATTCCTTCCAGTGCGTTCCCTAAGGGAGCGTTCTCGAAACCGGAGGAAGTCATTGATCGGCCCGTCATCAGCAACGTTCTTCTCGAAGAACCTGTCCTCGAAGGGCGCCTTGCCGCCCGTGGCAGCGGTCTTGGCCTTGCCCCCGTCATCCCGGTCGGCATGCGCGCCGTATCGGTCCGCGTCAACGAAGTAGTCGGCGTCGCCGGATTCGTGCTGCCCGGTATGCACGTCGACGTCCTGGTCACCGGCCGTCCGCCAGGCTCCGATTCCACAACCATGACTACAACCGCGCTGCAGAATATCACCGTTCTCAGCGCCGGCCAAGCCATGCAGGCCGATCCGCGAGGTCAAGCCATCAACGCCCCCGTCGTCACGCTCCTCGTGACTCCTGGGCAGGCCGAAGCCCTTACCCTTGCCGGCAATGAGGCCAAGATTCAGCTCGTCCTCAGGAACGCCTCCGATACTTCGAACTCCCAGACTCCAGGCAAGAAGATGTACGAACTCTATCGGGTCAAGCCGGGCCGGGGCGATCGTGAGACAACCTCCGGCCGATGGCGCGGAGAGGGGGAAGGCGAAGGCGAAGACGTACCGACGGCCAGACCCAGACCCACCCCTGTAGTGGCCGAAGCTCCGCCGCCGCCTGTCGCCGCCGCACCACCGCCCGATCAAGTCATTGTCATTCGCGGCAACCAGAAATCCGTCGAAGTCGTAACTAACGCCCGCACAGGGAGGAACTGATGACCGCTAACAAATATCTCGCCGCCTTTACGCTCGTTTTTGTCCCGGCCTTCGCCGTCATACCGGTGCTCGCCCAGTCCTCGGCGGAGGATCTGAAGATCACCGTCGGCAAAAGCGTAGTCATTGACTACCCGACCGATATCGGCCGGATCTCTACCAGTAATCCCGATGTCGTCGACGCGGTCGCCGTCTCTACCCGAGAAGTGCTGCTTCATGCCAAGGGCCATGGTGTGTCCACCGTTGTCATCTGGGCGAAAGCCGGACAGCGGACTTTCTACAACGTTTCGGTTGAACACAACCTCGACCCGATCCGCAAACTGCTCGCTGACACTTTCCCCAATGAATCGATCGAGTTGCAGTCCACTCGCGATTCCGTCGTACTGGTCGGCCGAATTACCGATCAGGCTTCGAGCGACAAGGCCACCGCTTTGGTCGCTTCCCTCGCCAAGACCGTCGTCAACAACCTTCACATTGACCCCAGCCCCGTGGATAAGCAAATCATGCTCCGCGTGAAGTTCGCCGAAGTCGATCGCAACTACTCCCAGCAATTCGGCATCAATTTGCTGTCGACCGGGGCGCTCAATACCCCCGGGGCCATCTCGACCGGCCAGTTCGGCCCTCCGGGAATCACCGGCGTCGGAGGCAGCATTCCCGGCGGAATCACCGGCACAGAGACGCGCTTCAATCTGACCGATGCGCTTAATGTGTTCGCCTTCCGCCCTGAGCTGAACCTCGCCTCCACAATCAAAGCGCTTCAAAGCACCGGAGTCCTTCAGATCCTGGCCGAGCCCAATCTCGTCACC